>JAPKEI010000212.1 GCA_028872685.1 Verrucomicrobiota bacterium
TGCCTTTTCTTCGGGCTCAGCTGCGGCTTCGGGAGGTTCTTCCTCTGCGGGAGTGAGCTCAGCGGCGTCAAAGGCGTGTTCGAGTGCCACGAGATCTTCGCCAGGCTTGAGTTGGTCCAGTTGCTCTGCTTCGCGCCGGAGCTGATCTTCGTCGTATTCGGCGGCCTTGATGGAGAGGCCGATGCGCCGGTCGTTCTTGTCGATCTTGATGACGCGCGCAGTGACTTTCTGGTCGATCTCGAGCGTGTCTTTGATTTTCTCCACGCGCTCTTCGCTGATTTGCGAAATGTGGACGAGTCCGTCCATTTCATTTTCCAGCCCCACAAAGGCACCGAAGCTGGCGAGCTTGGTGACCTTGCCGGTGACGAGATCGCCCACTTTATAAACGGTATCGATTTGATCCCACGGATCGTCGCTGAGCTGTTTGATGCCGATAGAGATGCGTTGGTTTTCGCGGTCAACCTCCAACACCCGAGCTTCGATTTCGTCGCCCTTCTTGAGCAGTTCGGAGGGGTGATTGATTTTGCGGGTCCAAGAGAGGTCGCTCACGTGGATCATTCCGTCGAGGCCTTCCTCAAGCTCCACGAAGGCACCGTAGCTGGTGAGGTTGCGCACTTTGCCCTTCACCGTAGTTCCGGGTCCGTACTTGTCGCCGGCGGCGTCCCATGGATTGTCGTCGAGCTGACGGATGCCGAGGCTGATTTTCTGTTCGTCCTTGTTGACTCCCAGAACCATCGCTTCGATCTCCTGGCCCTTCTCCAACACCTCGGAAGGTTTGGTATGTTTTTTCGTCCACGAAAGTTCGGTGACATGCACGAGGCCTTCAACGCCCGGCTCGAGCTCCACAAACGCACCGTAAGAAACGAGGTTTACGACCTTGCCCTTGATGGTGGTGTTGACCGGATACTTGCTCTCGATGAGTTCCCAAGGGTTTTGGGATTTTTGCTTGAGACCGAGTGAGACCCGTTCCTTTTCCTTGTTGATGTCCAGCACAACTACGTCGAGCTCTTCGCCGACGGTGACCATATCACTCGGATGATTGATGCGGCCCCAGCTCATATCGGTGATGTGCAGCAAACCGTCGAGGCCGTCGAGGTCGATGAACGCGCCGAAGTCGGTGATGTTTTTCACCACACCCTTGCGTACGTCGCCGGGGGTCATATGGCCGAGCATCTCCGCGCGTTTGTTGGAGCGTTCTTCTTCGATGAGCTCGCGGCGGCTGAGCACGATGTTCTGCCGCTCCATGTTGAGCTTCACGATTTTGAATTCATACTTTTGGCCGACCAACGCCTTGAGATCCTTCGGTGGCACAATGTCCACCTGCGAGCTGGGCAGAAACGCCTCCACGCCGATGTTGACAATGAGGCCTCCCTTCACAATTTCCTTGATGCGACCGGTGATCACGCCGCCTTCTTCGCAAATGGAATTGATCTTGTCCCAGTTCTTTTTGAACTGCGCGCGCTCGTGGCTGAGTTCCACCATCCCGTCGCGGTTTTCGAGCACCTCAATGAGCACCTCGATCTTGTCGCCCACCCCGGGCTGGTTGTCCTCGTCAAATTCATTCAACGACACCGATCCCTCGCTCTTAAAATTGATATTTACGAGCACTTCCTTGGATCGAATCTCGATGACTTCACCCTCAATAATTTCGCCCTCCACAAAGCTAATCGTGCTTTGCTTCATCGCTTCTTCCATCGTCAGCATTGGCTGTTTCCTCTTTGGATAACCTTCCCTGAAAAAGGGTTGGCTTTTGAATACCCGCGGTTTTTTAGGGAAAAAATGCCCCTTATCCCGCAGGATTTTGGTTAATAACGTGTTAACATCTCGTGGCCGCCCTTTTGACTTTTGCACTCACAAAAGTCAGGCGGACGGGGAAGATACGCCTCCCACAAGGCATTGCAAGCGAAAATGTGAAGAAAAACCCAACGCGCCTAATCTTTGTGAAACCTGCCGTTTAACCCACTAAATCCAGCAAAGTGCCCGCCATCTCGTCATCCACCCGCTCCATCATCCGCGCCAACTGCGCCTCGTGCCGCGCCGTGAGCTGTTGCACCTGCGAATTTACAGCCGAAAGCCCAGCCGATCGCACCGAAAATTCCAAGCGCGCCAAAGCATTCCCGCGCAATTGTTGCGCTGAATGCGATACCGAAGCTATCCCCGGGAATTCCATCATCCTTGATTCCGGCTCGCCGCGATCCTTCGCGACGGTGAACACCTACTGTACTATCGGCAGCTTTGGCTCAATCTTGAGTCAAACCGTCCGCCCAAATTTTTTCTCTAACTCCGGATAGCTCATCTCAATCAAAGTTGGCCGACCGTGTGGGCAGGTATAGGGCATGGTGCAGTGGCGCAAATCTTCGAGTAACTTTTCCAGCTCCGGCCCGGCGAGGGCGTCGTTGGCTTTGATGGCTTGGCGGCAGACGGTCATAATCACCATCGCCTCGCCCAACCGCATCGAGTTCACCCCTTGGCCGACGGACTTGAGTTCGTCGATCAACGAAAGGACGAAATTTTTCGTGTCCTTCACTTTCACGAAGGGCGGCAGCGCATCGAGCAGAAACGTTCGTTCGCCAAACGTACTGATGCCCACGCCGAGGCGGCTGAGCGTTCCCACTTGTTCCGCCACAAACTGTGCATCCGTTGCGGACAATTCCACCGTCTCCGGCAGTAATAATTTTTGCGAAGCCGTTTCCTCGCGTTGCATTTGTTCCAGCAATTGTTCGTACAAAACACGCTCGTGCGCCGCGTGTTGGTCCATCAGTACCAGCCCGCGGTCGGACTCCAGTACGACGTAAAGTTTGCCGACCACGCCGAGGATTTTGAGCGGCACCTTGAGCAACGGCTGCGCCGGTTGTGGTTGAGGGTTGAGGGTTGAAGGTTGGGGGACGAGAGGTCGGGCGTCTTCTCTGTGAATGGGCGCGGGCGGTTGGGCGAAGCCCATATCCAGCGGCTTCTGTTCCACCATCGCTTCCGAGGACACATCCGTTGCCTTCAAGCCAAAATTTTCCGGTGCCACAAATTCTGACTTCTGACTTCTGTCTTCTAATTCCTGAGAATGAAATTCGTGCAGCCCTTCGCTCACCGCATCTGCCACAAACTTCCGAACCTCCCGCTCGCGGTGAAATTTCACTTCACGCTTGGCGGGATGAATGTTCACGTCCACCTCCGCTGGTTCGATTTCGAGGAACAAACAGCACACCGGATATTTCCCCTTCATCAGTGCCGTGTGATATCCCTCGCGCAGCGCCATGCCGAGGCCGACGTTGTCGATGGGGCGTTGGTTTACAAACACGTGCTGATGCTCGCGATTACTGCGGCTCACTCCCGGCGCGCCGATGAAGCCCCACACGCGGCACGCCTTCGTCGGCGCATCGTCCGCATCAAACGGTCGCCGTGCCAGCTCGCCCGCGCAGTCGATTTCAATCAAGCGCAGCCCCTTGCCCCACAACGCGCGCAGCCGCCGCTCCAGTGCCGCCGCGCCTGTACCGCTCTCCGCCAACAGCCGCCACACCTCGCGGTCATCGTGCCGCAGCGTGAACGCCACCTCCGGATGCGCCAGAGCCATCAGCGTCAGCATTCGCTGCACGTGTGCGCGTTCGGTTTCTTCCGTGCGCAAAAATTTCCGCCGCGCCGGCAGATTATAAAACAGCGAGCGCACCTCCACCGCCGTGCCCACTGCCGCCCCGGTTTCCTTCACCGCCATCATCTTGCCGCCGTTCACGGCAATCTCCGTGCCGCCCTCTGCCTCCGCCAACCGCGAGGTCAGCACAAATCGGCTCACACTCGCGATGCTCGGCACCGCCTCCCCGCGAAACCCCATCGTGGCAATCGACGCCAAATCCTCCGCGCGGGTAATCTTGCTCGTTGCGTGCCGCTCCAGGCTCATCAACGCATCATCCCGGCTCATTCCGTGCCCATCATCCGTCACCCGAATCAAACTGCGCCCGCCCGCCTTGACCTCCACCGTGATCTTCCGCGCCCCCGCATCCAGCGCATTCTCCACCAACTCCTTCACCACACTCGCCGGCCGTTCCACCACCTCGCCCGCCGCGATCTGATTTGCCACCTGTTCGGGAAGTAATTTAACACGGTTCACCCGCCCATCATCGTGAGCACCCGCCCAAGTGTCCACGCGGAATTGTGAACAGAGGGCATGGGCTAAGTTTCAATTTGAAAATTGACCGACCGGCCAAAGGCCGGTAAGGTTCCCTCTCCAACGGTGGTCGTAGCTCAGTTGGTAGAGTCCCAGATTGTGATTCTGGATGTCGCCGGTTCGAGTCCGGTCGGTCACCCCATTTCTTTTCTTGATGGAATTCAAATCTATCTTTGTGCAAGCATGCAGCAGCCCACAAATGGGAGAAAATCAACCCCAAGAAACATGTTGACTCCTTCTATGGAAGGCATACGATTTCCCCATGAGTTCAACCAAATCAACATATTTTTTGCTTATACTTCTGGTCTCCGGTGTCTTCTTTAGCGGGTGCATAGCTCCTTCGCATCGGGGGGATGTCGACAGTAAAGGGAATCTAACCGTTGGAACCGTGCAGAAAAGCATCAAGCATGGGATGAGCAGTGTTGGAGTAGCTGAGGTTTTGGGTTCTCCGAACATTGTTCAAAATGATGGGATGGGTGAGGTTTGGATTTATGATAAAATTTCATCTCAAGTGTCTGCGTCAAGGAGCTCTGGAACTCTCATCCTTATCAGTGGCGCGTCTGGTTCGGCTTCAAGTAGCCAGAGAACGCTTACAATCATCATAAAGTTTGATCAGGAATCAAAGGTGAAAAAATTCACTTATCATACTTCAAGGTTTTAACACAAAACTCAAAGTGAAGATTAGGAACACAATACCCTTATTTGTTGCGTGCGCAATTCTCTCAGGCTGTGTTGCTGGCGGGATGCCGAAAGGGGCATTGGAGTGGAATGACTCAACGATGAAGTTGCGTCAATTGCAGAGTAAAAGATTTGAAGTTGAGCAAAAACAGAAACTAGATGAGTTAATGGTTCTCCGTTCGGCGGTGCTTCTTTTGCAAGATGAGGGGTACAATCTTGCCTCCAGTGAGGCTGCTCTAGGTGTATTGCATGCGGATAAGGATGCGGATGCATCGGAGGTGGGGCAGATGGCTGGTAAGGTGGTAATGGCGGCTCTCTTTGGTGCTG
>JAPKEI010000213.1 GCA_028872685.1 Verrucomicrobiota bacterium
TCGGCCACGACTTTATTTGCCGAAAAGAAAGCGGCCATTACGCATTCGTTCCTGGGCGTGGGAAAGGCCAATCGCGTGGTGATTGTGGGCGAGGATGGCAAGGTGCAATGGCGCTTTGATATGCCAGCCAGCGATGGATGGGTGTTGCCAAACGGCAATGTTCTGCTCGCGTTGTACGGTACGAAAGGGTTTCCCAACGGCGGGGTGGCAGAGGTGAATCGCAAGACGAAGGAAATTGTGTGGTCTTATAAAGGGCAACAAAAGGAAATCAGCACAGTGCAGCCTTTGGGTGATGGAAAATATTTGGTGGCCGAACTGGGGCCGGAGCCGCGGGCGATTGTCATCAATCGCGCAGGGAAAATCCTGAAATCTATGGTCTTGGCCTGTCAGAAACAGAACGCGCACATGCAAACCCGGATGCTTCGGATGCTGCCCAATGGAAATTATATCGCGCCACATTTGCTGGATTTTGCGGTGAAGGAATACGAACCGGCCACGGGCAAAGTGCTTCGCAGTTTCCCGACTGACGACCGTGGCCGCGCCAAGCGCGATTGGCCGTTCACGGCCATTCGACTGGCGAATGGCAACACACTCATTGGCTGCACGAACGGAAATCGCATCATCGAGGTAGACGCGAAGGGGAAGATTGTGTGGAGCGTCACCAACGAGGATATTGGCGAGAAACTCTTCGACGACGCCTGCGGTGTGCAGCGCCTGCCTAACGGCAACACGGTTGTCACCAGCTATCACGCCAAGGGTAATGCGGTAAAGCTCTTCGAAGTGACACGCGATAAGAAAGTGGTGTGGCGCTACAACGGTCTTGCCGCGGGCTTCCATCATTTTCAAATCCTGACCACCAACGGCCGGCCATTAAAAAATAACACGTGGAAATAACGCGCCGCCAATTCCTCGCAAGCACAGCCATTGCGGCGGCTGCGGTGGGAGCTGAGGCGACCGCCAACCCCTTTGCCATCGTGCTCGGCACCGCGCAGGATGGCGGTTTCCCGCAGGCGGGTTGCAAAAAAGATTGCTGTAAAAATGCGTGGGGCGATGTGGCAATGCGGCGCGACCCCGCCAGCCTTGGAATCATTGATCCGGTTTCCGGCCAGCGTTGGCTCATCGAATGCACGCCGAGCTTTCCGCGACAAGCTCGGCGACTGGACGCGGCGCAGCCTAAGCTCGCCGGTCGCATTGATGGCATTTTGCTCACGCACGCACACATAGGGCATTACGCGGGGCTTCTCCATCTCGGTCGCGAGGTGATGGGCGCGGACGGCGTGCCGGTGCATGTAATGCCGCGCATGGAAAAATTCCTGCGCACCCAAGGGCCGTGGAGTCAGTTGGTGGGCTTAAAAAATATCGCATTGCGACCGATGCGAGATGGGCGTGCGTTTGCGTTGAATGAGCGGCTGCGGGTTACTCCCTTTCTCGTGCCGCATCGTGATGAGTTTTCGGAAACGGTCGGCTTTCGCATCGAAGGGCAGCGCCAAAAGATCCTGTGGCTGCCGGACATCGACAAATGGGAGCGCTGGAAAACGCCGCTCGAAAAAGCGCTCGCCGGCGTGGACGTCGCCTATCTCGATGCTACGTTTTATGCCGATGGGGAACTGGGTGGGCGCGATATGTCGAAGATTCCACATCCCTTCATTGCCGAGACGATGCGCCGCTTGAAAAACCAACCCGCCGCCGTGCGTGCCAAGGTCCGCTTCATTCACCTTAACCACACCAATCCTGCCCACGACCCGCACAGTGCCGCCACCCAAACTATTCGTGCCGCCGGCTTTCGCGTCGCCGAGCAAGGCGAGCGCGTGAAGTTGTAACCGTCCGCCGGTCGGCTCATACTGCGCGCATGCGGTTTTTCACTTTCCTTTTTTGTTTTAGCTGTGCTGTGCGCGCCGCCGAGCCGGGGCCACTGGTCATCGTCGGCGGCGGCGGCACGCCGTTGGCCGTGCGCCAGCATTTTGTAAAACTCGCGGGCGGCAAGGCCGCGCGCATCGCCGTGCTTCCGCAGGCATCCAGCCGTGAAGATCGAGGCGAGTCGTCGGTGAAAATGTTCAGTGAACTTGGCGCGAATGTTTTCATCGTCGAGCTGAAAAATCCCGAGGCTGCCCGCACGCGGTTGAAAGAGGCGACAGCCATTTGGTTTCCCGGCGGCAGCCAAACGGCACTGTACGATGATTTGAAAAAAGCCGGTCTCGTGAAATATATCCGCGACCGCCACGCGCAAGGATTGCCCATAGCCGGCACCAGCGCAGGCGCGGCAGTGATGTCGGCGGTGATGATTCCTGTCAGGCCTAAAAAACCCGGTCTGCGTGCGGGCAACACGCCCACCACGCCCGGACTCGGCCTCACGCGCGCGCTTATCATCGACCAGCACTTTGTCGCACGCAACCGGATGAATCGGCTGATGAGTGCTGTCCTGGATCACCCGGAGCAGATTGGTGTCGGCATTGGTGAGGCGACGGGGATTGTCGTTCATGGCGACAAGTTCACCGTCAGAGGAAATGGTAGCGTGATAGTGATTGATGCGCGCCAGGCTAAAATTTCTAACAGTAAACCCGGTGACCTCCAAAGTGGGTCGCGATTAAGTCTACATATTCTCAAGGCCGGCGAAGCATTTCAGTTCAAGTAACTAAATGAGATTGATTTGCCTCATTCTACTTTTGATCTTTCGGTCGGCAAGCGCGGCGGACCTCACGTTGTCTTTGGGCAAACCTTCAGATGTCGGCATGGATGCGACTATTCTGGAAGCTGGAGTGAATATGTACCGTAAAGCGATTGAACATGATGAAGTTCGTAGTGCAGTGATTCTGATTGCCCGAAAGGGCCGGGTGGTTGTGCACGAAACCCTAGGGTGGAAGGATAAGGAGAGCCGAAATCCTCTCAAGAAAAACGCCATGTTTCGCATGGCTTCCAATACCAAGCCTGTTGTGGCGACTGCCGTCGCGATTTTATCAGAAAAAAGCAGGCTGAAGTTTGATGACCCAGTCTATCGTCATTTTAGTTCATTTAATAATGACAGAGCAAAAGGAATCACACTGCACCATCTCTTGACTCATACCAGCGGTTTTCGAATCAAACCGATTTTCTTTAAGCCGCTCATAGAAAAGTCAGTCAAACATCCGAATGCTCCCAGTTTAAAATTGGAGGTGGATCGGTTTGGTGAGATAGGGGCAGCGAAGCCAATTGGAGAAAGTTATAGTTACAGCAATGCGGGCTTCAATACTCTGGGGGCAGTGGTTGAGACAGTCACAGGTAAGCCGCTGGAAATGTGTTTGGATCAACTAATCTATAAGCCACTTGGAATGAATGACAGTTATCATCATGAGGTGGCCGATAAACTGGATGGCAAATTGGATCGCATGTCGGTGGTTTATTATCGTCGGGAGGGGAAATGGGTTAAGGGATGGAAGCCTGGTCAACCACCCAAGTATCCTTTTGTTCGAGCTTCAGGAGGAATGATTTCCACAGCCATGGATTATGCGATATTTTGTCAAATGTATCTCAATGGCGGGGTTTATGGCGGTAAACGAATCCTGAAGACAGAGACGGTTAAATTGATGACCACCCCATACACCGAGTCGCTCTATACGCCCGTTCAAAAATCCAAACAGGAGCATTATTATGGTTATGGTTGGCGTGTTCACAAGGATGGTGTGTATGGGCACACGGGTTCAGATGGGACTGCTGCATGGGTAGATCCCCAGAGACAGTTGATTGTACTTGTCTTCACCCAGAGCCCGACGGGGAATAAGTTGCGTGATCGTTTTTTTAAGCTAGTCCAGTTGGCGGTTGAAAAGCCCTAGCCAACCTACGCTTGTAATGAGCGCATATTCTGTTCTTCTTCCCTCGACCCTCATTCGTGATCAGGTAGAAAAATATGAAACTAGAAAAAATTGCTTCGCTGCTCTCAGGCACCTTGAAAGGGGATGGTTCGATTGAAATTAATGGGGTGCGCGGGATAAAGGATGCCAAGGAAGGGGATATTACCTTTTTGGGGAGCAGAAAATATCTCAAGTTTTTGGAGAATTCCGGTGCTTCTGCGGTTTTGGTCGCAGAGCCAGTCGAAACAGCTCTTTCTCAAATCATTGTTGCAAAACCGGAATTGGCCTTTGCCCGTTTAATCAAGGAGTTCCATCCCGAACCGGTTGCAAAGCCGGGAGTTCACTCCAGTGTTGTCGTTGGGGACAATGTGAAGCTGGGCGATAATATTTCTCTGGCCTCAGGGGTTTGCATTGGGAACAACGTAGTGGTTGGAGATGGGGTGGTGTTACATGCGAATGTAGTTATTGGCGATGATTGTCTTATTGACGATCATAGCATTCTACACCCGAATGTTACTCTATATCGGAATTCTGAGCTGGGTAAACACGTTATCCTTCATTCCGGAGTGGTGATTGGAGCTGACGGATTTGGCTACACGTTGGATGAAGCGGGGCGACATTTCAAAATCAATCAGGTTGGGCGCGTGGTGATTGAGGATCATGTTGAAATTGGGGCCAATAGTTGCGTGGACCGGGCCGCCTTGGATACGACTCTGATAAAGGAAGGAACCAAAATAGATAATCTGGTGCAGGTAGCGCATAATTGCACGGTGGGGGAACATTCCATTTTAGTATCTCAAGTCGGGTTGGCCGGCAGTGTGACTTTAGGTCATCATGTTGTGTTGGCGGGGCAGGTGGGAGTGGGAGACCATGTTACACTTGGGGATCAGGTAACACTAACTGCAAGGTCTGGTACCTTTCGGGATGTTGAAAGCAATTCAGTGGTCAGCGGATTTCCGGTTGTCTCCAATACCCAATGGAAGAGATATATTGTAGCACTTCCTAAACTTCCTGATTTGACAAAAAAGATGAGAAAACTGGAAGCGCGAGTAGATGCAATTGAGCGGTAGCTCGAGTCTTTACAGTACCCAAATTGAGCTACCCCGAAAAAGGCAAACTTCAGTCCGCCACCGGGCTGCGGTTGCACGTGCTGAAGGCGGGGCAGGAGTTTTGTTTGGCGGCAAGTAGCCCTTTTGGACTCACTGGCTCGTCCTTACTTAGTGTGCCGAACCATTCCGCCTTGTCTTTGCGGGGTTCGGGCGCATAATCGCCGTGATGATTGAGTTGCGCGGCAATGGGTCGATGGGCTTTTGTGATGGCATGA
>JAPKEI010000214.1 GCA_028872685.1 Verrucomicrobiota bacterium
GTAACCATCGTGGCGGACATCGAATGGCGCACCGGCAAGGTGGGCAAAGAGGATGTGCTGCTACTTGCGGAGACACGCACGCTGACGATCTCCAAGACGGGCGATATCACACAGGTGGATTTTCACACGGAGCTAACCGCCGACCGCGACCTTACCCTCGGTGGTGATTTGCAGCATGCGGGTTGTCACTTCCGCGCCCATACCGAGGTGGCCTCAAAATGGACAAAGTTCACCAGCTACCTGTGGGAGCCAGAAGGCAAGAAGGCCGGCAACGGCAAGATTCTCAGCAAGGAATGGAAATGGAATCGCCTGCAGTTTCCCATCGGCAAAAACTGGTACAGCGCCACGCAGTTCAATGCGCCGAACCAGCCGGTGGAGGAACTTTCCTGGCGCGACTACGGCCGTTTCGGTTTCTTCTTCAAGAAGGACCTCAAGAAGGGCGATGTACAGAAGCTCAATTACCGTTTCCACATCGCCCCCAGCCAGGCGCCCGCGCTGGAAAGCCATCCCCCGCAGGTCTCCAAGGAGCAAAAAGAGCGCTGGACTGCCACTGCCCAAGAGGCCTACAAGCAGTTTTCCAAATGGGTTGTGAAGCAGTAGCTCATTTGCCTCGTCTTAATTTTAACCAAAACAACAATGACCAAAAAACTCATCCTCATTCTTGCCGCATTCACCCTCACCGCCAGTGCCGCCGACTGGGCCAATTGGCGCGGGCCTAATCATAATGGTTCCACCGAGGCAGCCGGACTGCCGGTGAAATTTTCCAAGACCGAAAACATCGCGTGGAAAGTCGCAATGCCCGGACCCAGTGCGGCCACACCGATTATTTTGGGCGACAAAGTGTTTGTGTCCTCCACAGATCCCAAGGCGAAAGAATTGCTCGCGCTGTGTCTCGACCGGCGCACGGGCAAGGAAATTTGGCGCCAAGTGGTGGGCGAAGGCTATCAACTCGATAACCGCAGCAACTACGCCTCGCCCTCACCCGCCACGGATGGCGAAGTGGTGACCTTCTTTTACGGCAACGGCGACCTCGCGACGTTCGATCTTAACGGCAAAAAACTCTGGGCCAAAAAAATCCAAGCCGAAGAAAACGGATTTGCCTTCCAGTGGACCTTCAGCACCAGCCCCTTGCTGCACGATGGCATTCTATATCTGCAAATACTCCAGCGCGATACCGGCGTGCGCGGGCACGGTAAGGCCAGTGGTAACGAAAGCTATTTGCTTGCGCTCAATCCCAAAACCGGTAAGCAACTTTGGAAGCATAACCGCCCTTCCAACGCCAAGGCCGAAAGCCTCGAGGCCTTCAGCACGCCGATGCCCTTCACGCACAACGGCCGTGAGGAATTGCTCATCGTCGGTGGCGACTGCCTCACCGGGCACAATCCCGAAACCGGCAAAGAACTCTGGCGCTGGGGCACGTGGAATCCATCCCGCATCGGCCATTGGCGACTGGTGCCCTCGCCCGCCGCGGGCGGCGGTGTGATCCTCGCCTGCGCCCCCAAAGGCAGCCCTGTGTACGCCGTGAAAGCCGGAGCCAAAGGCGAAGGCGAACTGGCATGGAAGAGTGCCGGTCGAACGGATGAGATTTCCAGTGATGTTTGTACCCCTCTGTTTTACCAAGGAAAATTTTATGTGATGTACGGCGAAGGTCGTGACAAAACGCTTTCCTGCATCAACCCTGCTACCGGCAAGGCTGATTGGCAAACTAACCTGCAAAGCCAACCTAAGATTCGCACCTCACCCACTGCGGCAGATGGAAAAATCTATCTTCAAAACCATGCCGGTGAGGCGTTTGTGGTAGACGCAAAAAACGGGAAGATCCTGAACCGCACCATGCTCGGCGAAAAAGGTGATGACCTCACCCGCGCCAGTGTGGCCATTGCCAGCGGACAGCTCTTCATTCGCACCAATGGGGCGCTGTTCTGCGTAGGCAAATAAGCAATCCAGAAACCTTAATAATGAGTGCCTTGCTATTTGCGGGCCCTTTCTCGTTGCAAAACTAAACTCGCAATTTGCCGCCAATTCTGGTTTCGTTCACACGTGACAAGGAGGTAGAAATGCGGCATTTGTCAGACAGATCAGCCATCGCCGACTGCCCCCTTTGCAGCTATTGCCTCGTGGTGGTTGCTTGGGGATTGGCACTGATGTTCACAGGTTGCGTGGCGCCGCCCTATCCCAAACAATCCCTCCCGAAGGTAAAGACGCCCGAGGAATGGTCGGTCAACTTGTCGGGCGTGACCAATGCATTTGAAGGCCCATGGTGGGAGCGGTTCAAAGATCCTGAGCTCAATCGACTGATAGCTGGAGCCCTTACCGCTAACGCCAATCTGGCTGTGTTAGCTGAGCGCGTTGAGTTGACTCGGGCCGAGGGACGCTTGAACACCGCCGGGGCCCGCCCACGCGTGAGCGCTGGCACCGGCTTGCGTACTGGCCGGCAACGCACGCGCGCAACCGATTATCAAACCGAAAGCCTGAAGCCGATGACCGCCAGCAGCGAGCTGGTCTGGGAAATGGACTGGCTGGGCAAATGGCGAACCCGGCACACCGCGGCTCTAGAGAGAGTCCGCGCCACCGAGGCCGACCTGAACGCCGGCCGGCTCCTGCTTGCCGCCGAGACCGCAAACGCCTGGTTCTCCATACGCCGTTATAACGAGGATCTGGGCATCATTGAGGACTCTATTAAACACCAGAACGCTATCCTGACCATCTACCGCGACCGCTTGCAGGCCGGGCTCATTGATGCTGCGGTGATCGAACGGCAGGCAGCTGAAATCACCATTCTACAGCGGGAACTAATTCAAGTTCAGATGCTAGGCGAAACTGCCGTCCGACGACTCGATCGGTTGCGTGGATTGCCTGCGGGCGGCAGCCGATATCCCATCACTCCACTGCGTTCTGGCACAATTGTCATTCCGATCCTGCCAGCCAAGCTGCCGGCCGACATCCTGCGGCAGCGCCCCGATCTCGCTGCTGCTGAAGCTCGGCTACGCTCCGCCTTCGCGCTGGAACGAGCCGCCCATTTGGATCTCTATCCCTCGCTCGACCTGCGCCTCAGCGGTTTCACCATGACCGGCTCAATCACTGATCCTTTCCGAAGTTGGATGACTGAGATTGGCCCACGCCTGGAGATCCCCATCTGGGACCCGGAACGGATTGAGCGACTGGGATCCGAGCAGGCCCGCGCCCGCGTCGTGGCTGCCGAGTACCGGGCGCTTGCCCTGCGTGCGTTCGAGGAAGTCGAGACTGCCGCCGTGCAGTTCAACCGCCGCCGCGAACAACTCAAGCTCGCCGACGAGATTGTGCGCAAGGCCGAAAAGATCCGAAAATTCACCGCCGATAAGCTCCGCGTCGGGCTGGTCTCGCAACTTGAGGTTCTGGAAGATGAACGCCGCATCCTCACCGCCCGCCGCCAGTCACTCGCGTTGCACACCGAGTTGCTCGCTGACGCGGTGGCCATCTTTCGGGCCTTGGGCGGACCTTAAGCCAGCAGGCGTTCCGACCACCCCAGAATTAGAGTGGATGGCGCATCATAAACATCCCCAAGACAATTAAAGCCGAAAGAGGTTTCATGCTTACGAGTTTGGACGAGGTCTAGACGACAGTGTTCAGGAGGGCACCAAATGATTGACTCGAAGAATACCCTTTGGTAACTTCTGTGAGGGAGAGGAGGGGGATATGCGGAAGCCATTATTTCATTATCGTTTCACTTTTTGCGCTCTGCTACTGACGGTAAACCTGTGGGGCAACTATCCCCTGCTCGCCGCTGAGCCGCCCGCAGTCAAAATTGTGAAGCCCGAGATGGTTACGCTAGAGCGTAAGACCACCCGGCCGGCTTCCGTTCACGCATATCATAACGTCGACGTATACGCACGAGTTTCAGGCTACACCAAACAGGTCAATGTCGATATAGGAGATGCAGTCAAAGCCGGCCAACCTCTGGCGGAAATCGATGTACCAGAGATGTTCGCTGCCGAGCAGTTGCAACTGGCGGAAATCGCTCAATTGGAAAGCGAAATCGTACGGTACGAAGCGATGGTTGCGCTTGCCAAAGTACAAATCACCGTTGCCGAGGCAGACGTTAAAAAATCAGACGCCCAAATTTCAGCCGATCAGATCGAATACGATCGCATCCGAAAACTGACTGAATCCAAGTCAATCTCTGAACGGTTACGAGATGAAACTTTGAGCCGATTAGAAACTTCCAAGGCTTCCCGTCTGGCAGTCGTAGCCAAGGTAGATGTGGCAAAGGCCGCCTTAAAAGCAGCGGAGGCCGATGCCAGTGCTGCCAAGACTATGGTGGATGTTGCACAAAAAAAGCACGATGCATCCAAGATCATGATAGGGTACGCCACCTTGCAGGCCCCTTTCGACGGAGTTGTGTCGCAACGAAATCTGGATCCTGGTGAGTTGGTCGATAGTGGACTTCAAAAAAAATCGCTATTCACCATCATCCACTCCAAAAAAGTGCGTATTCGTGTAGCAATTCCAGAGCGGGATGTGACCTGGACCGACGTTGGGGACAAGGCGGAGTTCAAGTGTGACGCGCTGGGTGAGGGGAAAATTGGTGGTCAAGTCACTCGATTTGCAGGCGCGCTGGATCCCAAAACCCGGACGATGCTGGTGGAAATGGAAATTGACAATAAGGAGGGTGATTTGCTGCCGGGAATGTTCGGACTCCTGACTATCACACTGGATCGTCGGCCGGATCGAATTGTAGTGCCCGCAACCGCCCTGCACCATAGGGAATCCGGCCAAGATCCTGTGGTATACGTCGTGAGCGCAGACGACACAGTGAAACATGTGCCGGTATCCGTTGGTCTGGATGACGGCAAACGCATTGAGATTATCAAGGGATTATCCGGCAAGGAACGGATTGTCACCGGCATGCTGGGGCGTTTGTCTCCCGGCCAAAAGGTTCGAGTAATTTCCTCAAATTAATACTGGTTCGGACGGCGTGATGATGCCGTAAGCGCAGGACAGCAATACAACATGTTCTTACTTCGTTTCGCACTTAAAAATCCCTATGCCGTGTGGGCCGCAACAATAGGCCTTTGCCTTTTAGGGATATCCGTGGTGCCCCGCATTCCCGCGGACATCCTACCGGATTTTCGAACACCCGTCGTGGTCAGCTACTTTTC
>JAPKEI010000215.1 GCA_028872685.1 Verrucomicrobiota bacterium
TCGTACAGGTTGCTGAGCTGATAGCGCAGGGCGTTGCGGAGGTTGCGATAGGTCTCGGCAACTTTTTTGATGCGCTCGTTACTGACCGTGATGTCGTTGCGGAAATCCTGCGAGGCAATCCACAGCCGCACGATGTCCGCGCCGTACTCGCCGATGTAGGCCTCGCTGGTTTGCGGCTTGGTGTTTGCGCCTTGATTGCTCTTGGCAATTTTTGCGCGGTCGGCATCGACCATGAAGCCGTGGGTGAGGACAGTCTTGTAGGGCGGCGCGCCGTTGCCGGCAAGCGAGAGGAGCAGAGAGGATTGGAACCAGCCGCGATGTTGGTCACTGCCTTCAAGGTACACATCGGCCTGCCAGTTTTCGTTGCCTTCCTTATCGGGTCGCTGCAGTTCCTCGCGCTGCATTAGCACGGCACGAGAGCTGGAGCCGGAGTCGATCCAGACGTCGAGGGTGTCGGTGGATTTTTTTGTGGGGGCATCTCCGGTCCAATCGTCGGGGCGGACGTCGGCCCAGAGTTCGGCGGTATCGCGCTCGAACCAGATATTGGAGCCGTGTTGCTCGATGAGTTCGGCGGTTTTGCGGACGATGCGGGCGTCGAGCAGCGGTTCGCCCTCGGCATTGTAAAAGGCGGGGATGGGCACGCCCCACGTGCGCTGGCGGCTGATGCACCAGTCGGGGCGAGACTCGACGGCGCCTTGGATGCGGGCCTTGCCCCAGTCGGGCACCCAGTTGACTTCGTCGATGGCGGCGAGGGCGGTTTGGCGAAAGCCTTCGTGGTCGATGTTGATGAACCACTGGTCCATGCCGCGAAAGATGACGGGCGTTTTGCTACGCCAACAGTGCGGGTAGCTGTGTGTGTAATTTTCCTGATGCACGAGTGCGGATTTTTCGCGCAGCAATTCGAGCACCGCCTCGTTGGCTTCGCTTTTGCCCTTTTTTTCGAGGATGGATTTGCCGAGCAAGTCGGCGGGCATTTGGTCGGCCACGGGAAGGTCATCGGTGTGGGCGAATTTCCCGTCGTCATTTACGGGGCAGTAAATGGGTAAGCCGTTCGCGCAGCCGAGGTGATAATCGTCCATTCCGTGTCCGGGGGCGACGTGGACGAAACCGGTTCCGGTTGTGTTTTCGACAAAGTTATCGCCGGCAAAAAGCTTGGCGGTTTTGTCAATGAACGGATGGTGGTATTCCAGCGCGCCAATTTCGTCGCCCTTAAGCGATTGCATTTCCTCGATGTTTTCCCAGCCGCACGTTTTGGCGACAGTCGGCAGCAGCGTGCTCTCGAGAATGTACAGCTCGCCGTTGACACGGATTTTTTTGTAAGTGAACCGCGAGTTGTACGCCACGGCAAGATTGGCGGGGAGCGTCCAAGGCGTGGTGGTCCAAATGATAAGGTGAGTGTTGTCCTCGCCGCTGACAGGGAATTTCACAAAGACACTTTGGCTGACGTGGTCGGCGTATTCTACCTCGGCCTCGGCCAGGGCGGTGCGGCAGGGGATGCTCCAGTAGACCGGTTTTTTGCCGCGATAGACGAAGCCCTTTTCGACGAGGTCGGCAAAGAGGTGCAGCTCCTCGGCTTCGTATTTTTTGTCGAGCGTGAGGTAGGGATTATCCCAATCGCCGAAGACACCGAGGCGTTTGAACTGTTCGCGTTGGATGTCGATGTACTTGTGGGCGTACGCCTCGCAGGCTTTGCGGATGTCGGCGGCGGTGGCGTCTTGGCGGTTTTCCTTGCGGAGATCCTGCATCACCTTGAATTCGATGGGCAATCCGTGGCAATCCCAGCCGGGTACGTACGGCACATTTTTGCCTCGCATGGTTTGGAATTTGAGAATGAAATCCTTGAGCGTTTTGTTTAGCGCCGTGCCGATGTGCACGTCACCATTGGCGAAGGGCGGGCCGTCGTGGAGGACGAATGACTCGGTGGCCTGGGCGTGGCGTTTGCGGATGCGGTCGTGGATGTTCTCCGCGTACCATTGCTTGAGGCGCTCGGGTTCGCGCTGCACGAGACCAGCTTTCATCGGAAAACCCGTCTGCGGTAAATTGAGTGTGTCTTTGTAATTCATGCCCAGCAAAGGGCGGGACGCTAACAATCGCGCGCGGGCGTGTCAATGAAGCGGCAGCTTCACGCGTTCGATTTCCAGCAGTTTCACCTTCCAATGCATCCCGCCGGAGAAGCCGGTGAGGCTGCCGCTGGCGCCAATGATGCGATGGCACGGGATGATCACGGGAATGGGATTGGCCCCGCAAGCGCCGCCTATGGCGCGGGCGGCCTTGGGGCGGCGGACAGTACGGGCGAGTTCACCATAGCCGCACGTGCGTCCGGCGGGGATGCGCAGCAACGCACGCCAAGTTTGCTGCTGGAAAGTAGTGCCGGTGGAGAGATCCAACGGCGGCAGGATTGTTGGTGCTTTGCCGACGAGTATGGTTTTGAGCGCGGCGGTGGTTTGGCGCAGCCAATTTTTTGGTGGCTCGATGGAACCGGTGATGGGTTCCGCCTTGGCCTTTGGAAACTGCAAACGCGCGAGGCCGAGCGCGGTGAATTGTACGCGGAATTTTCCGAGTGGGGTGTCTATAAACGTGGCGGACATTTCGCAACGCTAACGGGTGCGGATGGGGTCGCAAGCCAATTTACAACTGCGGGATGAGCAGGCTGAGGACGGTCCAGAGCATTGCGAGCAGGACGAAAGCGAGGAGAATGAATCGGTTGCGAGCCACGCGGCGTTCGCTGCGGAGGGCGGTGTAGCCGTAGTTGCGGCCGGCGGCGAGATAGGCAACGAGCTTGTCGTTGCCGGCGGGGGAGGTGGCGGGTTGGCGCCGGGCGCGAAGCCACCATCCGGCGAGGTCAAATTTCCGGACGCCTTGGTCGTTGTAGAGACCGGGGCAGTTGGAGTCGGTGACGGGCTGCAGGGAGTGGGTCAATGCTTCGTCGGCGCGGAGGATTGGATCGGGCGGAAGGTAACGCGTTTCCTCCAGCACGGTATGGATTTGGAGCGGGTCACCCAGCGTTGAGGCGTTGCTGAGTTGGTTGATCTGCGACTCGAGCGCGGCAATTTCGCTGTGCAGTTCGCGCGACCGCGAGGTCATCGGGTCGATCTTGCGCTTGAACCACCCCATTAATTTACCCCCGCAACAGCAGCACAGTGGTGATCGCCGCGCCGATTAAGAGCACCGGCCATGTGAGGGCGAAGCCCCACAGGCAGAGTTGACCAAAACTTTTTGGCATCGGCAGGCCTGTTTGTCCGGGCTGAACTGGCGCGGTAAAGCCTTGGCCTTCGTCATCGCGGATGCCGCTCAGCAGCGTCCATTTCAGGCGCGCGGAGTTCAGCTCCATGCGGGCGTTTTCGATGGTGGTGAGGTTGCGGGTGAGCAGCACTTTCCAATCCTCATTGTGGGTATCGACCTCCACCAGTGAGTCTACTTTGGTGAGGGCGTCGCGCAAGTCATCCATCGATCGGGTCATTTGCTCGGCATCGCGCTGGGCGTCGAGCTGCGCTTCCTCCAGCAAACCGAGGCTGCGCGTGAGTTCATGGAGCATCTCTTCGCGCCCGGTTTGGAATTCCGAAAACCGGCGGCGCGATTCCTCCACGGTGGCCTTCTCCCGCTCCAGCTTATCACGCGCGTGATTAAGGTTCGCGAGTTGGGTTTGCAGGGTTGAAACCTGGTCATCCAATTCCTCGTGATCCTCATTCACCAAAGTTGCGCCTTTGGCAGTAGCGGGAAAATCCTCCTCTAACAAATCCGGCCCATCGAAAACAGCCATGTGGAAAGGCTAGGGAAAAAAGGCTGCGGTGTAAAGCTTTGGTTGAAATGATGAGGGCTTCGTTTGCCCGTCGTCAGTGCTCGAATTTTTTCACGCGGTTTAGCGCGTAGCTCAACGGGCCGAGGCCGACGATGGCTGAGAACACAAGAAACATCCCGAGATAAATCATTCGGATTTCCATTGGGTGCCGACCGAAGACTTGCCACGGCGAGCCGAAGGGCGAGCCCGCGCCGAGCAGCATCACCGCCAGCCCAATATACACAAAGCTGAGCACGAGGCAGAACGTGCCGCCAAAGCCCGCGACGATTTTGCTGGGGTTATCTTCCTTGAGGTTGGGATACATCACGCCCATGCCTACGGCGAGGCCATTGAGCGCCACGGACATGATGGAAATGGCGACGATGAAGAACACCACTTGGCTCAGCGGCAACTGCAGCATGCTGCACGAAAACCAAATGAGCGGCAGGCTGATGAGCAGTGAGATGGTCGAGGCCAGCATAAACTTCACCTTCACCACGCGCGAAAGCCCCAGCGGCGAGAGGCCGACAATCCATAGCCGTTTGCCTTCCAGCGAGAATTGTGGATACACAAAACGCGTCGTCAATGTGGCGAGATTCAGCGCGCAAGCGGCGAGGTTCATGAAGCTGACCAGTTTGAAAAAGTAATCTCCCCCAAAGCGGCCGCCGGTGAAGAGCGAGGTGAATTGCTCGGTAAAGAAACGGAGGTTCAAAATATACACGCCGAGGATGCCGAAGAGGATGAGCGATTGGCCCCATTGCGCGGTGTCGCGCCAAAACATTCGGATGTCTTTGAGCAGCACCGCCAGCACGTCGGAAGGCAAGCCGGGAATTTTTTTGAAAATGCGCTCGGCCAAACCCGGTTCGTATTTGAACACATTCCGTTTTTCCTGCCATTGCTCGAACCATTTTTCAAACCGCTCGGCGAGGGGCGATTGCCAAATTGTGGTGATCGCCTGGGCCAACGCGGCGGCAAGCATGAGCCACGCGCCGAAGCCGAGGAATTGCCAGCCGGAAATGCCGAAAGCGCTTCCGCCGCCGGTGCCATCGAGCCGGGTTAGCCAGTGATCTCCGCCGGCTATGAAGGCAATGAAGAGGCTGATCACTGCGGTGGCCGCGATTAAATGGGCGGTACGACTGTTGAACACCCATGCCAACAGGGCCATAAGCGGAATGGCCAACAATACCAGTGGCGGCAGGGCGGCGGCTTGAGCAGGTGGCGGAGGGTGAGCGGCTACTGGAGTTCCCATGCGGCCGAGTTGCCAGTGTTTCCAGTCGAGCTTTTCGGTGGCATTGGTACGCCACATTTGGAGGAGGTCTATGCCGTGTACGCCGGTTTCTTCTTTGGGCGTTTCTCC
>JAPKEI010000216.1 GCA_028872685.1 Verrucomicrobiota bacterium
CCGCCATCCTCAAACTCATCGCTGCCAAAGACGCGTCGCCCCACAACGCCCCGCTGACCATCACCATCACGCCCGAAGGCAAATCCGCCACTCACGCGACCGTCGCCCTCACCAGCGCCAGCGTTAACAACGGAGTCCCCCAAGGCTTCCCCGACTTCATCATCCCCACCTCGCCACACCTCTGGCTCACTATGCTCCCGCCTAAGCCGCCCGCGAAAAAGCCAAAACCTTGAAATCAACTGCACGTTGAATGTGCTGAAGTAACCGTTTCTGTTCGGCTCTTCCAAAAGAGAAATTTATTGACGCTGGCGGTCTTTGCAGCGGGCGAACTGAGGTTGCGCGCGCTGAAATCTCCGGTCAAGGGCACTCGAGTTTCGGCTGTTGATGCTGCGGCAAGTGTCTCCGCGGTGAAAAAGAAAACGGGTCGTTATTGACACCTCCTGCTGCTTCCCCACAATCACCGCCGACCAATTATGAAACGCATAACGCTTGTTCTTGCCGCGCTCTTTTCCCTGCCTGCCTTTGCAGGCAAGTGGGATGAAATGAATTATGGACCTTTCCTGACCACATCACTTGAGGTGCGCGGATCAGGCATTGTTAATAAGGCCATAGCCATTCGGCTCGATGCTGGTGAAGGAGGTGTTTCCAAGGGGAATATTTTCATGATTTATGATACGGACCTAATGAATTGTGCAGCCGGTTGGAGCGGAGGGTTCATCGACTGGCGCGGCATCGCTTTTGATGGTCGGCACGGTGCGCATGCTTCCATTCGTGGTGAGCAGACCTTTGCTAATCCAGTTGGGCCCGGTTGGCGTGATCCTGCAGGCAAGTGGGAAGACAATGTGCGTGTTCGTGGACTGGACAAGAAACCTTACGGGCCACTTCCACGTGACTGGGCACATTACAAGGGACTTTATGTGCAGGGGAATAAGGTTGTGCTTTCTTATACGGTTGGTTCACGTGGTATTTTTGAAATGCCTTCTTTGCATGGAAAGAATGTTTTCATTCGTAATCTTCATGTGGCACCGGGCACTAAAGAAATTGTGATGCAGGTTGCGCGTGGGGCCGGTGCGCAGCATCTGGATGGAAGTGGTCACATTGTTCTTGTGAAATCGGCAGGATCGGTTACGGCAACAAATTCTAACGCAAATGAACCAGTGATTGCGGCGGCAGTATTGGGAGATACGGGTTTGTGGGACCTGAAAGATGAGGGGAATCTGCGTCTACGTATTCCTGCATCCACTAAGGCCCAGAAATTGCGTGTCCTCATCTGGAGTGGCAAACGTGGAGAAGTGGCTGATTTCTCCAAGGCGGTTGCAGCTGTGAAGGCTGAGAACGAGGCTCCCAACCTCATGAAGTTGACTGAAGGCGGCAAGGCCAAGTGGACAGAAACCGTTGAGACTAAAATTCAGTCCGGTTTAGCGACCGGCCCCTACGCAACCGATACATTTATTTTACCCAATGAAAACCCATGGAAATCATGGATGCGCTTGGGTGGGTTTGATTTCTTCAAGGACAATCGTCGGGCGGCTGTTTGCACCTGGCAGGGGGATGTATGGATTGTAGAAGGTCTTGATCTACCTAAAGGGAAGCTCACTTGGCGCCGTATCGCTGCAGGTATGTTTCAGCCATTGGGATTGAAGATTGTGGATGAAACCATCTATGTCTGCTGTCGTGACCAGATCACGCGCCTGCACGATACCAATGATGATGGAGAGATAGATTTCTATGAGAATTTTAATAATGACCATCAGGTGACCGAGCACTTCCATGAGTTCGCCATGGATTTGCAGACCGATGATGAAGGGAGCTTCTATTTTGCCAAGGCCGCTCGCCACGCGAAAGACGGGCTTGTGCCACACCACGGATCCATCATTAAGGTAAGTAAGGACGGCTCGAAGAGTTGGCGGGTTGCCAATGGGTTTCGTGCTCCCAATGGGGTGACGGTGAATGGAGATGGCACATTTTTTGCCAGCGACCAGGAAGGACATTGGACGCCGAAGAATAGGATTAATCTGATTAAGCAGGATGGGTTTTATGGCTACATGGGTTCCTATGTTCCGGGCCGTGATCCTGAGGATTATGATCCGCCGGTGGTATGGATCCATAACAGTGTGGACCGTTCGCCCGCACAGCAATTATGGGTGAGGAGTGACAAGTGGGGGCCCTTGAAGGGTTCACTTATCAACCTGAGCTACGGGACTGGCCGACTATTTACCGTTCCCTATGAGATGGTGGATGGGGTGCCGCAGGGCGGGGTGAGTCGCCTGCCAATTGGTGAAACACCTACTGGAGTGATGCGTGGACGTTTTCATCCGGTGGATGGTCAGCTTTATGCCTGTGGTCTCTTTGGCTGGGCGGGCAACAAATCAAAGTCGGGCGGTTTCTACCGTTTTCGTTACACGGGTAAGGCTCTTCATATTCCGGTAAAATATTCCGTCAGTAAGAAAGGTGTGAGTCTGACTTTTAGTGAAGCCTTGGATAAGGAGAGTGCGGCTGATCCAGAGAGTTATGCGGCTGAAATGTGCAATTACCGCCGCACGCGTGGGTATGGATCGCGAGACTACTTGGTGAGCAATCCAGATAAGCAGGGACGGGACAAGTTAGAAATCACCAAGGTCACCCTCGGCCCCGACGGCCGCACCGTGCTCCTCCAAATGCCCAAGCTACAGAAGTGCATGACGCTGCGCATCCAGTACAACATCAAGGGCGCTAAGGGCAAAACTGTGAAGTCAGAAATCAACTGCACGGTGAATGTGCTGAAGTAACCGTTACTGCTCGGGATCTTCAGCAGCGGGAATCAGTTGCCCGATGTGTTTTTCGCCGCGTTGGCGGGCGAGGGTTTGTTGGCGTTGGCGTTCTTCGCGGCGGGCTCGTAGTTCGGGGGTGAGGGCGTCGATGCAGCGGGGGCAGCAGATTCCCGGTTCGTATGCGGGTGAAGCTAAATCCTCCGGCGTGAGCGGCCAACGGCAGCCGAAACAGATTTCACAGGTACCGCGCTCCAAGCCGTGCACAACGGTCACGCGGTGATCGAATACAAAACACTCGCCTTCCCACAAACTTTCTTCGGGCTTGGTTTCCTGTAAATATTTCAGGATGCCGCCTTGGAGGTGATAGACTTCCTCAAATCCTTCCTTGAGCAAATGCGCGGAGGCTTTTTCGCAACGGATGCCGCCGGTGCAAAACATCGCCACCTTTTGTTTTTTGGATTCGCTGAGATTTTTTTGCACGAACGTGTCCCATTCGCCGAAGGCGGCGGTGTTGGGATTTACAGCGTTTTTGAACGTGCCCAATTCCACTTCGTAATCATTCCGCGTATCGATCAGCAGCACCTCGGGATCACTGATGAGTTCGTTCCAGTCTTCGGGCGCAACGTATTTGCCGGCGGCCTTGTTGGGGTTTGCGGAAGGGTCTCCGAGCGTGACAATCTCCGGACGAATGATGAGGCGCAGCCGGTGGAAGGTTTCGCGTTCAGTTTTACATTCACGGTGCGGCATGTCGGCAAAGCGCGCATCGCTGCGGATGAACGCCAGCACCGCCGAGACACCGGCCTTTGATCCAGCGATGGTGGCGTTGAGGCCTTCAGTGGCGAGGATGATTGTGCCGAGGACAGCGTGCGTTTTACATTCGGCTTCCAGCCGCGTGCGGAACTCTTCGCAATCAGGCAGATCAACAAAGCGATAAAAGGTAGTGACGGTCTGCGTCATGCCTCGTTAGTTTCGCTCAATTGTAAGGTTATCGATGTTCGGGCCGCTGGCCCCAGTGGACTCGAGGCGGATATCGTTTACTCCAGCCTTAAGCGAGACGGTTGTGGTGAGGGTTTTCCAATTTGTCCAGCTACCGGTGCTTGCGAAAGGAAGAGTCTTGATGATGACTTTCCCATTCACCTTGAGTTGTAGGGGGCGACTGCCGTCAGTCAAAGCATAGCGAAAAATTAGTGTATGCTTCCCAGCAGTTTTGGTTTGGATCAGCCAGTTGAGGTGTTCGCCGGAGGACGCTTGGAAATCAATATATCCTTTACCCGTATAGCCACCATTGTTTTTGGCCACACTGGGCCCGTTTCTCCCAGCTGTTTCGGCCTCAAAAATCTGTTTTGACTGTGTCAGTGCGTTGGGTTGCGCGACAATAATCTTACTAACCGGTTTAGCCTTAGGAATGCCGACCGTTAAATGAGGGGCCTTGTTGTCACCATTGGTGAGGCGATTGAGAGTGTAGCAGATAAAGGTGTTAAGCACGGGAGTTTTGTCCATCGCAGTGAGGTTTTTTAAATTCAGCTGGTAGACATAACCGGGATTAAGTTTCTCTAGATTAATGGAGACAGATTTGCCATCAGATGCGAGCTTGAGGTTCGTCACCTTGATGGGTTCCTTGCCAAGTTGAGGTGAGCCATAGCTTTGGTGGTACTTATAATAGTAACGCTGGAAAACAAAATTTTCCACGGCGGCACGCGCCAGTGGTTTGGTAAAGCTGAGTTTAAAGCCGGTTTGGGTTAGTTTCATGGCTGAAACACTCATTGGGGTTTTTCCGGTCCAAGTGATGCGCTGTAATCCGCTTCCACCCGCCCATGAGAGGTGGGTTTGGCCAACCCAAAGGCTTCCATCCGGGGCAAAAACAAATCTGTGCATGCCACGGTGCAGACCGCCGTTATCAATAAAAGGTAGGCAAGCGCCTTGAGTTTCGCCGGCTACTTCGTCGACGAGCACGCGCATAATGCGGGGTTTATTCATCTCGCCCACGAGCAATTGGCCGGCGAAGGGGCCGAATTTTCCTCCGGAGGTATCGGTGAGCATCTGGGTGGGGCTATTAGCCATACTGCCTTGCGGGAAAAGCACCGATGCGCGGGTGCGCTTGGCATCAAACTCGGACGGGGGCACTTTGAGAGGGTTGCGGCCCTTTTCCCATGAATCAGTCCAAGCCAGGCTTGCGGGATGCCCATGGAAGTTATTTTCCTTCACATGGAAAAGTTTGCTGGTGCCCAGCCAATCTCCCTGGTTGTCAGTGGCCCACAGTCGTCCTTGCGCATCAAAATTAACTCCGTTGGGGGAGCGAAAGCCGGAAGCGAAAGGGGTGGTCTTGCCATCGGGCGCAATTTTCATGATCCAGCCGCGATAAGGTGTGGCTGAATACATTCGGCC
>JAPKEI010000217.1 GCA_028872685.1 Verrucomicrobiota bacterium
GCGTTCACGCACACGTCGGTGGTGATGCCGGCCATAAAAAGATGCGAAATGTTTTGGCTTCGCAACGCGAGATCCAGCGGCGTGCCATAAAATTTATCATAAGTATGGCCGCGTATAACTAGTTCCTCGGGGCGCGGCTGCAGCGCGGGAATGGTGTCCGCCGATTCCGCACCGGTGCCGGCGTTGTGCCCGATCAGGCAATTACTCGATTTACTGCCAAAACCGGGTGATCCCTCACTGGCCAAATGTTCGATCCCAAAAGGATCACCGCGCAGACACGGCACATTGTCAGCATAAACAAACTCTGTAAAAATGACAGGTGCATCCCGCGAACGAAAGGCCTCAATGAGGCTGGCGAGGTTGGGAATGATATCGCGTGCGGCAGCAACTTCCAGCGCGGCGCCTTCGTCGATGAACCCGTGCTGCATATCGATGATGAGCAGCGCGGATTTGTCGGCGGCAAAACGATGTGTGTCGTCGATGACCTTCAGCTTGGCCTCAAGAATTGCGTCATGGGTGTTCACGGAGACAAACTAAAAAGTCAAAAGCAGAAAGTCAAAGCCACTTTTCAAATATAGATAGCAAAGTTATTTAGAAGGAAAATCAGAATAAAAAAGACCGCCCAGACGGTGAACCGAAGTTCACTTCCCAGACGGTCAAGCCCTGTTGCGTCGACCGAAGTCAACTCACCAAGGGTGCCTCGGGTGGAGGCTACAAACCTGATTGTCACCGAAATACATCCCGAAGGATTTTTTCCAGCTGAGAGGCCACTCCGAAAAACGGCCTCACCGAGTCTCTGGTTTGGTCAGATCCCCTTTCAGGTTGCCCCGAAAGATCTGCTGACTTAGGAAAGTTACCACAAAATTTAAAAATACAAAGAATATGTTATTATTCACTCTACACAGGTTACTCACAATTGTGATGAACCGTTTGCAAGGCAAAAAACACTTGGATAAAACCACACTTCCTTAACTATTTTTTGGAATAAGCAGCCAACCAATCGGCGGCGGCTTTTTCGGCAGTAGCTTTTTGGGCGGCGGTTACTTTGGGTTCTTTGAGCACCGTCTGCTGGATGCGCAGTAGAAACGCTTTAGCAACTTTGCTGCCCAAGCCATCGGCGATGAGATACCACTTATACGCAGTGGGATAATCGCGCACGGGGAGACCCACTTGATTATAATACAGCTCGGCCAAGCCCAATTGCGATTCCACGTGACCTTTCTCGGCGGCTTTGGTGTACCACTCCATCGACTTTTTGTAATCGCGGGCGACGCCCTGTCCGTTTCGACACATCCACGCCACGGTGGATTCCGAAATCACATTGCCCTTTTCCGCCGCGGCGAGGTACGCCTTGTACGCCTCGGCGTAATTGCGGGCAGTCCCTTTGCCAGCGTAATAGAGATCGCCCAGCTCGTGTAAGGTGGCGGCCTCGCCCTTGGCGGCTTCTGCTTTCACGGATTCAAATTTCGCCTTGGCCGCTGCAATGGCGGGATTCACCGGGACAGGCTGAGCCGGTTTGTCTTGCGCCGGAGCGTTCAGGGAAATCAACAGGATGGAAATCAACAGTGTATTCTTCATGGTAAAAATATAATTTTATATTCGGATATCAAAAGCAGCTATGCTTTGCGCGGGGTGCCGTCAGGGTTCCAAGTCTTTAGAGGTTTCTGTTCGCCTTTGGCGTTCCATTCACGGCGCTTAAGTTCCACGCCAGCCTTAAAAATACGCTCGCTGCGCTTGCTGCCATCCTCAAACCACGTGGTGTACGGGCCGTTTAATTGGTCGTTTTTAAATGTGGCCTCGGAACGTTTCTGCCCACCCTCATAAAACACCGCGTGTGTGCCATCACGATGTCCATGAGTGTAGCAAACATCAATTTGCAACTGACCGCTCTCGTACCACACAAGATGGGGGCCGTGGCGATCGCCATGGAGATAGGTTACCAGCGAATTCTTATTGCCATTTTCAAAAAACCACACCTCCTCGCCATGCGCCAGTCCCTCGTGGAACTCGCCCTCCAGCGACACCTTGCCGTTGTCCGACAACTCCACCGCACGGCCGGTGTAAGTCTCTTCGTTGCCCTTTTGATAGGCGCGGCTACCTTCTTGCCATTGGTCGAAGGATTCACCCTGTTTATTGCGCCATTCAAGTTGGGCGTACTTGATGGGTCGGAGAGACTGGGTTGTCATGCAGGGAGATTCGATTTTCAAGGCGCAAGGGTCAAGGAATTTTCATGGACGGATTGAACCTTGAAAATTGGCCTTTGAGGATTGAACCTTCCCCGATGCCCAAAATCGTCATCCTCGACGGACACACCCTCAACCCCGGCGATTTATCGTGGGATGCGCTTCATTCACTGGGTGAACTGACCGTGCACAACCGCACCCCGCCTGAGCAGATAACTGAGCGGGCTGCCAATGCGGAGATTGTCATTACCAACAAAGCACCCCTGCCCGCTGAGTTAATCAATGCCCTGCCCGCACTTCAGTACATCGGCGTACTGGCAACCGGCTATAATGTGGTGGATATTATCGCCGCCCGCGCGCGTGATATTCCGGTCACCAACATCCCCGGCTACGGCACCGCAGCCGTGGCGCAAATGACGATGGCACTACTATTGGAACTCGCCTCACAACCGGCGCTGCACTCCGGTAGCGTACGCAAGGGCGACTGGGTCGCATGTCCTGATTTCTGTTATTGGAAAAAGCCGCTGGTGGAATTGGATGGCCTCACGCTGGGGCTGGTGGGCTACGGTGCGATTGGGCAAGCGGTGGCTCGGCTTGGCCGAGCCCTTGGCATGAAGATTCTTGTACACACACGGACTGCTCGGGAAGAAGCGGACACAGAATTTGTTGATTGCGAAACGTTGTTTCATGAGTCCGACGCTGTGAGCCTGCATTGCCCGCTCACCGATGAGAACCAAGGCTTTGTTAATGCGCAGCTTTTGTCTCAGATGAAACCCACAGCTTTCCTGATTAATACAGCACGCGGCCCACTGGTAGATGAGGCGGCGTTGGCAAAGGCGCTTAATGAAGAACAAATTGCTGGAGCGGCCACTGATGTGCTTTCAGTGGAGCCACCGCCTGCGGATAATCCGCTTTTTGGAGCAAAAAATATAATCATTACCCCCCACATTGGCTGGGCCACGCGCGCGGCGAGAGAGAGGTTGATGAATATTGCGGCGGACAACCTGCGCGCATTTCTCAAGGGCACACCGCAGAATGTGGTGAATTAGAAGTTAAGTATGTGTGATAGCTGTATTTACCCTGAAAACAGGGAATTTGATGTTCGTTGGGTTCGATTCCCAAAACTCATTCCATTTCATTTTGCCCCTCAAAAATAAGATTATTCTGAATTGTGGGCCTTCAAAATAGGCCAAAGTGCTAACGAAAGTGCTAACGCGTTCACCCGTGTCAGAGGTGTTCTGGGGTGTCATTGTTGTTCATTTCTTGAGTGGAAACAGTCCCCCGCATCAGTCCTTGAGCAGGCGTGACGGGAGGCTTCCCGAAAGAGTTCGGCCAATCTTGACCGGTCATCAGCGCTTCTTTCCCGTTCTTGAGCGTGCGTCGTATTCAGCGACGCGAACAGCAGGACAGCGATTAAGGTGAGGTTCTGTTTCATATTCTGTATTGCTTAAATGGAATATCTGATCTCCCCCAAGGTTAATTTCTTTGAATAGTTCCTGATCAATCGACGACAAGGAAATCGCCCTGGTCAACCGGCACCGACACCTGCGGCCCCCGATCGGTCTGCTCTATCTTGAGCTCACCATGCCGCAAGCTGGTCACCTTGCAACGCCCACTACCATTACATCTTTAATTACAGCACCTGTTTTTTTATTAAATATGATCTCATTAGAAGTAAAGGTGTGCTTGATTTTATTTTCTATGGTTACTTCCTGGTCATTAGCTTTAATAACAACCTTATCTTCTCCTAAAGAAACAACCAGATCATACCACTTTCCTGACTCAAACTTGACCTGTGGCCCTCGCATTCGCATACGACGGGCAATAAAATCGTGTCCACCATTATTGACATTCCATGCAAAACCATAGGTTCCTGGCATCTGAAGTAATGTCCCATTAAATTTTTGTGGGAATTTAACTTTCATAGAAATTGTCAGGTATTCAGGAAAATCATTTTTCCTTTGCAAGACCTTCTCTCCAGTAAAGGGCTCGTTTATTTCAGTGACGACTTCATCTTTTGTATTGCTTCCCGGCATCTTAAGGGAGCTACTTCCGTCAATAAACCCAAGGTTGACTAAAAATGCATCAATATCCAAAACTGCCTGGGTTATTTCCTTCAACGACGCTGTATAGCTATACACAATAAACGCATGCTGTGCTTTCGGATACACTTTATATTCACAATTTACACCCTTAGCCTTAAGAGCTTTGTAAAAATTTTCAGGTTCATCCTTAAGCCAGTCATTCCCGCCAGCGAGAACAAGAATTGACGGGCCATTAACAATATTAAAAATGGGAGATACAGCCTTAGCTCGTTTTAGACGATCGGGGTCGTCCTCCATTTTTTTATCTTCCAAACCTTTACTTCTCTTTATGTAATCGGGGCCAAAACCAGTGGTGAGGTCTGAGATCGAACTGCATGCAACGACTGCGTTTGAACATGCTTCATCACGAGCAAGTGTTCCCAATGATGCGGCCAGATGAGATCCGGAAGAATCACCAATACTAGTAATTTTTTGTGGGTCCACACCATACTGTTTAGCATTTTTACGTATATACATCATTGCACCTTCGCAGTCTTGGACGATGTCAGCTATCGATGGGTCTGCTGGATCGGTATTGTACTTCTTAAGCTTCGCAGCTTTAAGCTTTGCATTTTCTTCGGCGCTTAACTCCTTATTATTTATGTAGCTAAACCCTTTGTACAATCGGTATTGAACACTGAATGAGACCACCCCACGAGAAGCGAAGTATTTCATTTGTGGAATAAAGATTTCAGGTGCACCAGAAACCCAGCCGCCCCCATGGATCCAGAGAATGGCAGGCCGTTTATCTCCGGCCTTCAACCCATCTGGTTTGCAGACAAGTATCTTAAGTTCTGTATCACCAAGCTTTTTATAGATTTCAGTGGTAATTGGACGTACATCTCGTTCGGCGAAATCG
>JAPKEI010000218.1 GCA_028872685.1 Verrucomicrobiota bacterium
CGGTGGGTGATTATGATTCTCTCAACCCGAACGTGATGCGCGACGGCATGCACGACTGGGTCGAGGCCAACCATCGCATGGCCAAAGTCCTGAAAGCCAAGGGTTATTCCTACCAGTATCTTTTTTGCCAGAATTCAGGTCATGGGATCGGCAACGCCAAGATTCAATTCCTGCCCCACGCCATCGAGTGGGTTTGGCATGATTACAAAGTTAAAAACTAATGAAAACCAACCTCACATTATTTGTTACCGTACTCGCTGTTGCCTTGTCGGGAGTGGGGTACGGCTCTTTTCAGACAACGGAAATAAAGTTAAAGAACAGGTTGGTGCCGAACGGGCATGGGAAGCTCCAGCATAGCTTATTTTTAATTGGAGTAATTTATGAAGCATAACGATCGGTTGCTATTTGCCTGCGTGTTTTTCGCCTTCGCCTCTGGCATTTTCGCTCAACAAAAAACTGCGTTGGAGAGTTTTCGGGTGGCTGACGGGTTGAAGGCGGTGCTTTGGGCGGGGACGGATCTCATTCACAGTCCGGTGGCGATGGACGTTGATGCCCGGGGGCGGGTGTGGGTGACTGAAGATTTGCAGCATTCGGGTGTAAAAAACGCATCACATGCCCGAATTAAAATTTTGGCCGACAGCAATAACGATGGGCGGGCCGACACGGTTAAGATTTTTGGGCCGACTTTTTCTTCCAAACCGATGGGGATCAGTGTGTTCGACAATGTCGTCGTGGTTTCGATGGCACCGAACATTCACGTGTACACCGACGTTAATCGCGATGACGTCTTTGATCCGAATGTGGATGACGAGATGATTATCGCCAAGGGATTTCACGGGCGCACGCACGATCACGCTCTGCACGCGGTCGTGCCCGGACCGAGCGGCAAGTGGTACGTCAATCATGGCAATATCGGTGCCGACTTGACGATGGCCGATGGCCGGCGGATTCATTCCAGTTCGTACTACAGCCAAAACCCGGCAAGCATCGGCAAGCCGAGCTACGATGGGCGTCTTTACGTCGGCGGATTCGGAATCCGGATGGACGCAGACGGGGGCAACGCGGAGGTGATTTTTCAGAATTCCCGCAACACGCACGCGATGGCGGTGACTTCTTTTGGCGATGTTTTGCAGGCCGACAACGATGACCCGACGCACGCGCGTGCTGCCTGGGTGATGGAGTTTTCCAACTTCGGCTATGCCTGTCTGGAGAACGGCAATCGCTCGTGGGAGGATTCGGCGAAGAGTTGGGAGAAAAAAGTGGTAACCCCGGAGATTATGGACAATGCCTACGAGCAACATCGCAAGGCTTCGCTGCGTCGGGACGAGGGGCATTGGCGGCAGCATTTTCCGGGCGTGACACCACCGGGCAATCTGTGGGGACCCGGCGCGCCAACGGGTGATTATTTTGTGGAGGGCGATGAATTGGGCACGGCTTATCGCGGCCGCTATCTTGTTTGTGAAACGGTTCATCGGGCTGTGTTCAGCTTTCGACCGAAACTCAATGACGCCCAAGTGGAGCTGATAGATTTGGACAAGGTGTTCTTCGCTGCCGATCGTAAATCTACCAATCGTTCTACTTCCGGTTTTCTCCCCACGGATGTTGCCGCCAACACCGACGGCTCGCTCTTTGTCAGCGATTGGAATTCGCACGTAAACGGTCGCGGCGGGGGCAATGCTGAGGGTGCGATTTACCGTCTATCACGCGCTGATGAAAAGCGGGTGCAACTGCCGCGAATCGATTTTTCGGCGATAGCCGGGTTGCTGGCTGCGTTGAAAAATCCGGTGCCGGGAGTGCGCTGGGTGGCGCAGGATCGATTGAAAACCACCGTCGGTGCTGTGGATGCGTTGCGGGGATTTGTGAAAAAGAACGCGGACAATCCGTATTATCGCGCGCGCGCCATCTTCATCTTGGCCCAACTCGAAAATCAAAAAGGGCGGGCGGAGGTAAAATCGCTACTCGAGTCACCGGACGAACAGGAGCGTATCGTGGCGTTTCGTGCGCTGCGTTTTGCGGATCGCGAGCCAATACTCCCCTACGTTATTCAATTGGCCGATGATCCTTCGCCGGCCGTGCGCCGTGAAGCGTTGCATGCTCTGCGCAACGTGAAGCTGGAGAAGATGATCGCGCCCCTGACCCGATTGATTGCCGGCTATGATGGCAAGAACCGTTGGTATCTAGAAGCCCTCGGCGCGGTTTGCGACGGGCGGGCCGATGAAGTTTATAGTCGCATAGTTCGCCCCTCACAGTCGGAACCTATGAAGTGGAATGAGCGGCAGAAAAATTTGGCTTGGCGATTGCGTTCGAAACAAGCGCTGGATGATTTGGCGCAATGTATGCTCATCCAGAAAACCGACGTCGAAACCTTTCGACGTTTAGCTTACACCTTCGGGCTGTGCTACACCGAAGACGAGCGCAAGCTTAACGCTGGGAGAATGGCCGTGTTCAGCAAGCACGCAGCTTTTCAGGGAGAGGATTTTCAGCTGATCATCCGCGAGTTTTTGGAGAAGGACATCAATGATCCTCAGCCTGTCGCGCTGACTCAGAGTTACGTGTTTCCGAAAAGCTTCGGCGCCCAGACGAAACTGGCACCCATAGACGACATCATTGCGCTGAAGCCGAATGTCAGCAATGGCCGGACGAAGTCGGCGCTGTGTTTGGTGTGCCACAAAATGAATGGCGCCGGCGTGGCCTTTGGCCCGGACTTGAGCAGTTGGGGTTTGGTCCGCGACACCGCGACGGTCGTCCGGGCAATGCTGACGCCCTCGTCCGAACTCGCTCACGGTTACGACAAACCACTTGTGGTCACGCAGAATGGACACCGGCTGGAGGGCGTGTCGAGAGGCTACAGCTGGCACGCCGGTGCGATTCGCGTCAAGACCATCGGCGGCGTTACGATGAAAGTGCCGCACCGTCGTCCGCACGCGAAGATCGAGTATTTGAAAAACCATTCGTGGATGCCTTCGGCCTCGGCGATGGGATTGTCCAGCCAAGACGTTCGGGACATCGCCGAATACCTTATGGGTGGGTGTTCAGGCAAGCCAGCTCCACCCCGTCCCAAAATCGTGCCGACCTTCAGCAAAGGCATCGGGCCGGGCTGGGTGCAGTTGACCGGCAAAGACTTCCTCAACGTAAACTGCTGGACCGACACTTGGCGTTGGGAAGGCAGCCACGCGTGGTGCACCGGAAATCCTACGGGAGTGATTCGGTATCGCGAGCCGCTCACCAATTTTGAATTTTCGTGCGAGTGGATGCACAAGAAAAAAGGCGGCAACTCTGGCGTCTTCGTGTGGGCCAAGCCACGGTCCATCCTAAACCTAACTCAAGGCAGTGGCCGCTTGCCGCACGGCATCGAAGTGCAGGTGCTCGATCTTGGCTATCGTGAAGTTTATGAGGCTCGCCACAAGAAACCGAGCAACTGGTTCACTAGTCACGGCGACGTCTTCCCCGTTGGCCCAATCAAAATGAAACCCTTCCCGCCGGTGGCTCCAAATGGTCGGCGCAGTTTTCCATCCAAAAAAACCACACTGGGGGTCAACCAATGGAATCATTACTACATTCGAGCCGTCGACGGCGAAGTCCGCCTGTGGGTAAACGGCATCGAAGTGTCCGGCGGCAACGCCATCTCCCCCGCTTTCGGCTACCTCTGTCTCGAATCTGAAGGTGCCCCGATCGAATTCAAAAACATCCGGTTGCGAAAACTACCGCCGCTCAAAACCAAATTGCGTGAAGGAATGGAAATCCCCGTGCCCGTCATTGAGAACCCGGCCAAGCGCCCGGCCCTATCGCTGAAAGGCCACACCCTTCTGGGAACCTGGCAATACCTCGACACCTACACCCGAGAATTCCTCCCCGACGGCCGCTGCATCCTGCGAAACGGGAAGGAAGTAATCTGGACGAAAAAAAGCATCAAACAAACCCCCACCTCCATCACAATCGAAGGTGGTTACCAACACGTACTAACCGGCCACACCTTAAAAATCGAAAATCGCTACGAAGCAAAGCGCCGGAAGTAACCCAAGAGCCCAAGGAGTCCGTATTTTTATGATATCCCTAACACGACTTTTCTCCACCATAATCATCTTCGTATCTCTGCTCTGCGCGACTGAGGCCGCAACCACGGCCAAGCCGAACATCCTCTTTATCTTCACAGACGATCACGCCCTCAAGTCACTCTCGGCTTATGGTGGTCCGCTGGCAAAGATTGCCCCGACTCCACACCTCGACCGCATTGCTAAAGAAGGAATGCTCTTTGAGCACTGCCTCGTCTCAAACTCCATCTGTGCCCCCTCACGCGCGGTTGTGCTCACCGGTAAGTACTCGCATCTGAACGGTCAATTGACCAACAAGGGAAGCTTCGATGGTTCACAGCAAACCGTACCCAAACTCCTTCGTAAAGCAGGATACCAAACGGCAATCGTCGGTAAATGGCATCTTAAGTCTACTCCCACCGGCTTCGATCATTTTGAAGTGCTCAAGGGCCAGGGCCAGTACTACAACCCGATGCTGATCACCAACGGTAAGAACATTAATCACACCGGTTACACCACCGATATCATTACCGATCAGGCGTTAAAATGGCTCAAGCAAAGGGACACCAAAAAGCCATTCTTCCTGATGTGCCAGCACAAGGCGCCGCACGGCAGATGGGAGCCGGCCCTTCGCCATCTCAACACATTCGAGGAAATCAAAATCCCGGAACCACCGACCTTGTTTGACTATTATGTCGGCCGTAGTGCGGCTCCAGCTAATCACAAGATGGGTATTGCCGAGGACATCGGACCAAGCCGATTGATGTTCCGCTATTCCAGCAAGTTCACTCCGGAACAATTCAAAACCTTCGATGGCCATTTTCGTCCACGTAACGAGGCATTCGAAAAACTGAATCTCCAGGGTCGTGATCGCACGCGCTGGAACTATCAACGTTACATCAAGAACTATCTGCGTTGTGTAAAGGCGGTGGATGAGAATGTCGGCCGTATGCTTAAGTTCCTTGATGAGTCAGGCCTCGAGGAAAACACGGTTGTCATTTACAGCTCTGATCAGGGCTTCTGGCTGGGCGAGCACGGCTGGTTCGATAAACGCTGGATGTACGAGGAAAGCCTACACACGC
>JAPKEI010000219.1 GCA_028872685.1 Verrucomicrobiota bacterium
AGGGCCAAACCCAGTTCATTGTTCAGGTGGGATAGCTGTAACCAGCTTGGTGCAGGCTTGGCCTCCTCGGTCGCCAGCTCAGCAGTGTACACCCGCACCGCTTCCCGATAATTGCCAGCCTCATGAGCCTTCAAGGCCGCTTCCATCCCGGGCGTCATCGTGACCTTGGTTGGTTCCGGAGCTGTCTTCCCGCAGCCAATCAGCAGGGCAAGGGACAACAGGGCAAGGGACAACAGGGCAAGGAAGCAGATGAGTTTGATCGGGTTGAACATCACACACAAACCTTAACAAGCCTGTGAGTTGGCCGTCTATTATAAAGACCGGCGGAGTTTATAATGTACCGGAAAAGAATCTCGATTTATTTTCTGCATCGGTTTCAATGAGCGCGTGAAAGCTACTCTGATTTTTGCCTTCGCCGGTTTGCTTGGCATGGGTTGTGCCACACCCCAACGTGCGCCCTTCTCCACCGCGCTGGATTGGGTAACCCGGTCGCGCGAGTACAAGGCGGTTTGCCTGCAAACCTATGCCAGCGCATTGGAAAAGGTGGCGGCCGCCGCCCAAAAGGAACCGGGCCCATGGGCTATCGTAATGGATCTGGATGAAACGGTATTGGACAACTCCGGCTACCAGCGCGATCTGGAAACCAAAGGCGAGGCTTACAGTCAGGAGTCTTGGGAGGTATGGGTCTTAAAAAAGGAGGCCGCTCTGGTTCCCGGCGCGAAGGAGTTTATATCCAAGGTCCGCGCTCTTCCCCGTGCCCGTATCATTTTCATTAGTAACCGCTATGCCCGCAATACCAATCCCACCCGGTTAAATTTGGAAAAGCTCGGGGTTGCCGGGGCAAACGATATTTATATGCTACGCAAGGAGAAGGCTGACACCAAAATCATACGCCAAAAAGAAGTGCTCGAAGGCACCGGCCGCATGGTCAAACACGGGGCGCATCGGGTAGTCGCCTGGTTCGGTGATGCCGCACACGATATGCCTGATGATCCCAAGCTCAAGTGGGGTACGCACAAGTTTATGCTGCCCAATCCCATTTACGGAAACTGGGACGAATAGCACGCTGCTATTTCGCCATCAGTGCCATTACCGCCCAGCAGGTTGCGCTGATTGAGATAAACTGATCCTTGCCGTGCGGGAAACCGCTCTCGAAATATTTTTGGATGGGTTTGCTGCGGGTTTTGACCTGCCACGAACCATCGGCCTTCTGGTTTTTGAGCAACCATGCCACGCCGCGTTTATATTGGGGTGAGCCGGCCTTGAGTAAGCCGATCTCCTTCAGCGCCGTCAGTGCCTGCCCGGTTGCATAGGCATCGCTTTTCATATTGGGCAACTGTGCCCAGCCGCCGTCACTGCGCTGTAATTTCAGTAATGCCTTGGCGGCGTCTGTTTTTTTCTGATCCGCCTTGGCCCAGTGTAGCCCGAGCACTTTGAAGGTATGATCCTCCGTGGATTTGGCCTTGGCCTGCTTCAGCCAGTTGGAGGCTCGTTGGGTATGTGTGCCTTTCGGGGTTCCCTTGATTCCCAAGGCCGTGGCAGTGAAGTGGCTGTCTTCCAATGGCGGTCGATGCGTACCGATACGCCAGCTGCCATCCTTGTTTTGTTTTTTTAAAAGATACTGGACCAGTGCCTTGGAGGTTTCATTGGCCGGCTCCTTGGCAGCCGTTAACCCAGCGAGCGCGTAGCCCGCGCTGTAGGATCCGCCGGGCACGCCTTCGCCCTTGGGTAGCCGATCCTTGCGATCACTGAAATATTCCAGCGTGAACTTTGACTGTTCGGAGATCGCGTCATCACGAACAGGCAAGCCGGCCAGCTTGGCGCGGCTGAGTGTCATTACCGTTAGTGCCTGATGATGGCAGGAGAAGCAATCACGTTGCTCGGTGTATATTGCCGCACTTTTTTCGATGAGCGGAATGGCGCGCTGCGCGGCCATACGCATGGCGTCATCGGCGCCGAGCCAATTGATTCCCGTTAGGAAAAATAACAAGACAAGGATTCTCATCGCATGTACCCCGGTAACCAGCCGCGGGAGCCTTGTGGCGGGATGGTGTCGGCGGCATCCTTGCCATCGGCCAGCGTGAAGGCGATGGCGAGTGGGAAACGGCCTTTGGGGGCGTTACGTGTGTAGGTGCCTTCACCACGGAAGTGGCCTTTGGCAACGACATCAAAGCGAGTGACTTTGCCCTTCTTGGTTTCGAGGTGGCCCAGCAACTCCGCCTCATAACTGCGGTCGCCCTTGGCGGTTTTTAATTGGACGGTGGTGCGGAGCTGGCCGTTGCGCAGAGTGCCCTCAAGTTTTTTAATCTCATTATCGTTCCACATGGACGGTTCGCCACGGGTATTGTCCACCAGATGAAAACGCGCAATTCGTTTCAGTAAATTTTGAGGCAACTGACCTTTGGCTAATGCAGCATGTTCGTTGGCACTGATCCATAAATTATCGCGCCCGAGTGATTGCTGAAAGATCCGGCGAAACTCATTCTCCGGCTCCTCATAGCCGCCGAGCACTTTGGAGGTTACCCTCACGACCAGCCCGCCCTTGGGCGGTTCGGGATTGAAGCGGGCATCGGGTGTTCCTTTGGCAAGGGGTGCCACCTTAACCGGCTGATGCTTTGCCAGCGCGGTCTGTATCATACGCTGCACGCGTTCAGAGCTGCGGTTGTTGGTAAATGCCAGCAGCTTGCCGGAGGCATCGGCGGTGTAAAGGCCCTGCGTGGTGCCCCGCCCAACCTTGCGCGGGCTCTGATTAGCGATCTTCTGGTAGAACTTACCCTCGTTGTCCTTTTGCCGGCGCTGGTAGGCCTGATCAATGGCCACGGGGATGAATCGCGTTTGCAGTAGCTTCACGATGGCGGGATCAGCAAAGGTCGACTCACGGTCGAGCACGCCGTTGTTTCACGTGCATCCCAGCGGATGCCCGTCCATAGCCCAGATAAAAATAGGTTTTCCTTCACGGGCGGCAGCGGCCTGTGCGTCGAGCACTGAGGTTTTCCATGGGATGGTGCGCCACGTCGCCTTCGGGTCGGGCTGTAGCTCGCGATGCAATTTTTGAAATTCCGCTTCCGTCAACCCAAGGGCTGCATGCGCGAAAAGGATCGGGATGAATCTGTACAATTTCATTGTGGAAAAATTTCAATCGTCATTGCGCAACTTGCACATCAATTGGGGACACAGGATTACCTATCTATTCTTTTTTCTTCACCGGCGTCAGTGCTGTGCGCGGGACGAGGGCCATGGAAGTGGGGGTGTAGTTGCAGGTGCAACCGCCGGAGAGATTAGGGACGTTGAGAACGCCGTTGGCGGGGAAGATGTTGTTGCTGCAGGCCGCGCGAAGGTTCCAGATGGGTTGGAATTTTTGTGTATCGAGGTCGATGTACGCGGCGTTGCCTTTGTAGCGGGTGGTGGCGAGGTAGGGGCTGGTGCGCAGAGGAGTGCAGCCGCGCCGGAACCACTTGAGCGGTTTGCCCTGCTGCGCGCCGCTGGTGAGATCGTACATTTTATAATTATCCGACCCGCCGACAAGCAGGCTGTCGCCGGCGATGTAGCTGCTGCTTTTGAAATTCCATTTATCCAACTTAGGATTTGCCAGCTTGGCCTGTCGATGCACTGCGCCGTCTTTACCTTTATAAATACCGGTGCTCGTGATGAGTAAATCGTGCGGGGTGCTGTAACGTAATTCAGCGCCGCCGGGGGCTTGCCAAACTTCCTGGCCGGTGGTGAGGTCCAGTGCGTATGTTTTCACGCCACTATCGGCAATGGTCTCGCCGCGTCGGGCGTTGAGCAGTTCGGCCACGTACGCATGACCGCCACCCACAGAGAAGCTGAGCTGTGCGCGCTTGGCGGTGAAGGTCCATTGGTGTTCGCCGGTTTTGCGGTCGAGGCAAATAATGTTTTTGCCGAGCTGTCCAATGAGGGAGTTTTTCCAAAGCCGAATATGCACGAGCGTACCATCCATTTTTTCGGGCATTGGAAAACGTGCGCGTTGTTCGCCGGTGGCGGTATCAAGCACGAGGCATTCGCGACCGGCGGCGACGTAGATGGAATCATCCATCGCCACAAACTCGCCCACCGCACCCGCGCCGGCGGCTTGCGGCAAGGGGCGGTCCCACAGCCGTCGGCCCGTGAAAACATCAATGGCCAGCATGCGGTCTGCGCGCACAAAGATGCGTCCGCCCGCCACACGCACTTCCGTCTTGCCGGGTTGGCGTTGCCAACGAATGGAGCCGTCATACCACAAAAGCCCCAAAGGCCCGCGCAGGAAGCGGTCATCCGAAGAGCCTGTGTTGCCCGCACCACCGCCGGCATGCGACCAATCCGCAGCCTCAGGTAACGGGTCGGGCCGGGTGAGCAAAAACCATTCATCGGTCTCAGTCGTTTTGGCTAACTTCAAATCCTTGGCTGAATTCCTCCAATCCTCACGCGCTGTTTTGGGAATGGGCAGGCAAGCTGTGCCTCCGTAGGGGCGAAGCATGTGGAAAATTTGTGACACCGCAGCAGTGCTGTCGTTTGCTTTTGATGCGGCCCGTGTAATTGTTAAACGGGAAGGCGTTTCCGTGACCACGAGGCTGGCAAGAAATGGCGGCAGCGAATAAGTCAACGGGTCACCTACAAGCACCGAAATGTGGCTACCATAAATGCCGGACGAATGCAGATGCCGACGAAAGGCATCCACTTTCTCGACATCGGAATCAATGGCAATGACGGTAAAATCCTTGGCCAATGCCTCTGCTACTTCGCCGTTGCTTAACCCGAGCACTAAAGCATAGCCATCTGTGACCTTCGTGACCTCCTTCAGCTTCGCCACTTTTTGTGCAGCGCCTTTGGTTGGAGCATTGGGCTTCGCGTGTGCCAGCGGTTCGGAAACTTCCTTTGCGCCAAAGACAAAGAGACGACCTTCTTGAGTTGTGACGAAGAGCCGGCCATGGGCGGCTATCACGCTGACAGGGTTGCCGGTTAGCTCGGCTTGCCATGTGGTTTTCCGGGTGCGCGTGTCGATGGCCGCGATGGTGCCCTCAGCCGTGGCATAAAGATGGGGTCCGGCTTGGATGCGCACGCGCAGCTTGGTGGCGAGCTTCCAACGTTG
>JAPKEI010000220.1 GCA_028872685.1 Verrucomicrobiota bacterium
CACATTCTCTCGCGCCTCAAACGCTATAACGACGCCGCATGGCATCAGGAAGCCAGCGCCCGCGTGGACCACGCCCACATGATGCGCGACCGTGTGATGCCCGACCGCATCCATAATTTTGCCCACAACAACGAATGGCTCACCCGAAACCTTGGCCACGCCGGACGCGTGCGCCACGGGCTGACCATGGCCAAGAATATGATAGATCTGCCTCGCCTGCCTTCCGTTAAAACCAATGGCACATGGACTGTTTCCACTCGGGGCAGCTACACCTACGGCAAGCGCCACCTGTACGGCCTGATGACGGGCTACGAATTGTGGGATGAAATCCTCGTTCTGAAGGACACCCGTTACCTGCGCCCCGGCAAAGCCGCCGCCGATAAAGCCAAATATTGGCGACTGCTCGCCTCCGCCTATATTAACACCGACAAAACCACTGAGGCCGAAGCGCTCATGGGCCAAATGGAAAAAATGCTCGCCGAGCAGCAGACCGGCAAAACCAAAGCGGGCACCACCGCCGAAGCCAAAGCAAAGGCCGCCAAGAAAAAAGCCAGTGATGTGCGCCGCGACAAGAGTAACGCCGAGCGACCGTTCAACACCGCCATCAACACACTCACCCGCGGGATCGCCGAGACGAAAATGTACCGCGCATTGGCCAAGGGTGACAAGGCAGCAGCCAAAACTTTTCTGGCAAAAGCATCGGACATCCGTGGTGACCGCAAGGCGATGCTGCAATTCCGCGTGGGCGACACTGAAGATGCATTGAAATCAGCCTCCGCTGCTGTCAAATCCGGCGCGGAACAAGCCCGCCCATTGGCGACACAAGCCTACCTGCTGCACATCACCAAAAAATCCGCCGAAGCCAAAGCCGCCTTTGAGCACCTTCGCCGCATCGCGCCACAGCTCGATCTTGATGTACAATGCTTCGCCCGACTCGCGCCTTTGGCCGAGTCGCTCGGCCTCTCCGCCGATTGGCGCAAACCACAGCCCACCGCCAAAGACGTTGGCTTGCGCCCCCCCCTTGACGACCTCGGCCCCTTCCGCTGGCAACCATCCACCGCGCCGGCGTGGTCGCTCACCGATCGCAATCAGCAAAAATTCTCCCTCGGCGCATTGCGTGGCAAACCGGTAGTGCTGATTTTTTATCTCGGCAAAGGCTGCGTGCATTGTATGGATCAACTCAACGCCTTCGACCCGATGGCGGTCGAATTTGAAAAACAGGGCATCACGCTGCTCGCCGTCAGCACCGACACCTCGGCCGGTTTGCGCGACACCTTCATCGGCTACGACGCCAAAGACCGGCATTTTAATTTCCCTCTGCTAAGCGATCCGACTTTGAAAACGTTTCGGAAATATCGTGCTTACGATGATTTTGAGGGAACCCCCCTGCACGGAACCTTCCTCATCGACGCCAATGGCAAGGTGCGCTGGCAGGAAATTAGCTATGAACCCTTCATGGCTCCGAAATTCCTGCTCGATGAAGCCAAGCGCCTATTGGCACAGCCGGCAAAAAATTAGGCCAAAAAAATCCTTTGCTCCCGCCTGCATACACCTACACTGGGCGCACACATGAAACTGATTTCCCGATTCCTTATTGTGGCCGCGTTGGCGGTTTGTGCTTTTGGTATACAAGCCAAATCCATTTCTATTCTGATCGTCGACGGCCAGAACAATCACAACTGGAAAGCGATGACGCCGTTTATGAAGGCGCAGTTGGAAAAGACCGGGATGTACACCGTGGCCGTGTCCACCTCGCCGCAACGGGTAAATCCACCGCGCAATCTCACCAAGGAACAGCGCGCCAAGGCACAAAAAGCGACTAATGAATTGAACGCCAAGGCATGGGCAGCATGGAATCCAGCGTTCGCGAAATACGATGTGGTGATTAGCAATTACAACGGACAGGAATGGCCCAATCCGGTGAAGGCGGCGTTTGAAAAATATATGCGCGAAGGCGGACGCTTCATTTGTGTACACGCGGCCAATAATTCATTCCCCAATTGGCTGGAGTACAACAAGATGATTGGCCTCGGCGGCTGGGGCGGGCGCACGGAAAAACACGGGCCTTATGTCTATTACAACGAACAGGAAAAACTTGTGCGCGACACTCAAAAGGGCCGCGGCGGAAGCCACGGTGCGCAGCACGAATTCACCATTAAGATTCGCGACGCCAAACACCCCGTCACCCATGGAATGCCCATGCAATGGAAGCACGCACAGGATGAACTTTACGATTCACTCCGTGGCCCTGCTGAAAAAATGCAGGTACTGGCCACAGCGTGGAGCACTAAAAGCAAACGCCACGAGCCGATGATGATCGTGCTGGAATATGGAAAAGGAAAAATTTTTCACACGCCGATGGGCCATCAAAACGGCAAGTCACTTCAATGCGTGGGCTTCATCACCACGATGAATCGCGCCTGCGAATGGCTCGCCACGGGGAAAGTGACGACGAAGATTCCGAGAAGTTTTCCGACGATGGACAAGGTAAGCGTGGTGAAATAACTACTTTACCTTCTTTGTCTTAACAAAAATATTCGCAAACTGCGCTCCGGGTAACAGCTCGATGGGGCCGGGCTTCAGCGGCCCGCTTGCGTCAATGTGAAATTTACTGACGTTCTCGCCGTTGATTTCGATGCGCAACAATCCGTTTTGACAGGTGACTTGCACGCGATTCCATTTGTCGGCAGGGAATGCCAGCTCCCCCAATTCGCCCACGTTAGGCAGCTTGAAGGGAACCGCCTTGCCACCTCCACGCCAATCGGCGAAAAAAGTGTAGCTTGAGAATTTTTCGGTGGAGACCAATTTACCCTTTGCTCCTTCGCTGGTGAGACGCCAGTCACTGGATTTCCAGCCTTTCCCTTTCCAACCGCTGAGGTCCACGCCGGTGTAGAGGCTTTTGAAACGGGTGAATGGGTTAGCGATTTCTTCGGGCTTGGGTTTTGTGCTTGGGAGTTCCTTGATTTTCAGGTTGCGGAATTGGACGGGCGAGCCTTCGGATTCCAAACAAATGTAGCCCTTGCGCGGGCGGGCGGCTTTGCCTTGGGTGACGACTTTGCCGTTCACGGCGAGGCTGATTTCGCCATTGTTGCACACAATGCGGTAGTGGTTCCATTGTGGTGAAGGCTTGCTTCTATCTTCGGTTGGAAATGCACGCGAGCCACCACGGCCGTTCACAGGAGTCATCTTCGCACCATGGATGGGGAAAATATCACCGTATGTCGTGTGACCCCCGCCATTACCATACGCATTCTCAAGCACCTGGACTTCCACACCCCGGTGAAAGGGCTGTCCCTTGGCGGGATAAGCATCGGCCCAGACAAAAATACCTGCATTGCCGCGCGGCTTGAGATGGCGCCACTCCAATTCGAGAATAAAATTCTCATACATCCGCGTGGTTCTTAGTTCGCCGATGGGTTTGCCGGTGCAATGAATCATCCCCTCCTTCACCGTCCACGTCTTGGGGCCGCAATTGACATTGTGCCACCCGTCGAAATTTTTGCCGTTGAAGAGCGGCATGAAGTTTTCAGCAGCCGTGATAGCACCGACACACGCCAAGGCTCCAATGAAAAACAAATAACGAGATTTCATAAAAATTGCGAAAGGGTCACTATTCGCCGGCTTTGGAAAATTCTGGTGAGTAGAGAGGCAGGTACCTATAATACACTTCCAGAGAAAGCGCCGCCAGAGCCGTGGTGACCACCCTGCCTGCCGCCTTGGAGTTTTTGCCCTCAGGTTCCCAACATCCCTGATTGTTTCCGCGTAGGACTTGTTTACGCAGCAGAATCGGCTTCAGTTTGTCATTCCAGTTTTGCCAATCCTGACCTTGCGCCTGTCGCATGGCTAAGCTGCCGTAGTACCAGTAATAATAGTCTACCTTGTTATTGCTGGGTAATTGATTCTGAATGAGGCTGACACACTGTTTCATTTTTGAATTCACCACCCCGGCTCCTAGCATTTGCTCGCAAAACAATCCTTCGGCGATCATCGCTGAGGACGGTGTCCAACCGGGTCGATATTGGAATCCTTTATCTTTGACTCCAACTCCATTGAGAAATTTTCGGGCTTTCGTGAAAGAAGTCTCGGGCACCTTCATTCCGCCCAAACGGGCACTCTTCAGAGCCATCATTTGCCAACCGCTGACAGAGAGATCGCCCTTTTCGCTGGGGTCTTCCCGATATGTCTTGTAGCGCCAGCCGCCGGTTTGAGGATTCTGCGCCTTGATTGTGAAGGCAAGAATGCGTTCGGCCGGTGCTCGCAGTCGTTCGTCTTTGGTGAGGTTGTAGGCTTCCAGAATGGCAATCGCGGCTATGCCGTGGTCGTACATATTTCCACGATAACGAAGGTCACCCTTTTCCTCGACGCTCAACATCCAGTCGATCGCCTTCGAAAGGGTTTGCTGATAGGGCCCCGTCTCAGTGTGTTTGGCGCCCCATCCCAAAAATGCCAGCATCGCCGCGCCAGTAGCGGCGGTGGTGTGGCCGGAGCGGTGATTCCAACGGCCATCTTTGCTTTGATTGCGCTTCAGCCATTCCAAAGCCAGCGCAACGGCGGCTTCGGTTTGTGGGCCACCGCCCTGCCGTTTCACAAAGTCGGCGCGGAGCTTCGGGCTGAGACGCAACTCATAAGGGTTCGCCAATGGCGGTAGTTCCGACAATTCAGCACCAGGATTATTAGCCACCAAAGCCGCTTCGGGATTCAGCTGCACTTTTTCAAACGTGGGAATGGTTTGCGGCGTCCGCGTGACGGTGGGGGAAAACGAACCGCGGCTGCCCGGATTGCCGGTCGATGCCACGCGTACCGGCGCAGCGGAGGGTTGGGATTCATTGGGGCGGCTTACATAAGCCCTCAAGGGATTACGCCGCGCGCCAGCAAAGCGAACCGGCTGTGCGACCGAGCTTGCCCGAGCTTGCACCATCACTTGATCCGCAGTGGTTGGAGCACCGCCCAAGGTCAATCCGCCGCCGGATGCCGCTAGGGGTGCCGTGCCTGAAATGTGGCCTTCAATCCCGGATGAGGCGGGACTATTCATCACTACTCGCGAACTCCCGCG
>JAPKEI010000221.1 GCA_028872685.1 Verrucomicrobiota bacterium
TCGTTGGGTTCGATTCCCAAAACACATCCCACTCTTTTCCACACTATCCCAATTGTAATCTGTGGGTTTGGGGGCGTATTTCAACGTACGCTTGAATCAAGTGGCTGCTCAAGGCAACATCCGCTCAACGACCCATACCGCAGTGATGTTTGCAGCTAATGTGGGTTATAAATCTTATCATGAAAAATCTGAAATTACTCCGAACGACTATTGCTCTCCTTTTTGTGCTGATGACATTGCAATGGCAAGCTGCGGAGCCTGCCAAGAAGAAGCTGCAAATCTTCATTTTAGCCGGCCAGTCCAATATGGTTGGTCATGCGAACCCGCATACCATCGCAACTCTTTTGCAATCGGACGACGCGAGGGACAAGCGGTTGGCTCAAATGATTTTCAAGGACGGAAACGGTCTGTCCCAAAAAGCACTGAGTGAACATCTGGTTCGGGCCAGAAAGATCGATGGACTCACCGGCGGGATTTCCAATGAGAAGACCAAGGCGATGAAACCTGGGCCCGAGAAGACAGCTCTGGAAGCCGAGGTGAAGAAGCTCAAGGAGGCGCATGAGGCCTTCAAGAACAAGATCCTTTCAGCGTGCGCCGTCTCCGATCAGGTTTACATCGCTTCGATTGCAGATGGCAACAAGGGCTCGGGCCCCTTGACGGTTGGCTACGGAGGCAGTCGGGACAAGATTGGCCCGGAATTGAGCTTTGGCCTGTCAATGGCGCAAAAAATGGACGCACCAATCCTGATCATTAAAACCTCCTGGGGTGGCAAGTCCTTGAATTATAATTTCCGCCCCCCCTCGGCCGGTCCCTACAAACTGAATGAAAAAGAACAGGCCGCAAAGAACGCTGCGGACATCAAGAAGAACGCGAGCCTTAACTGGAGGATGATGAATGAAGCCGTCCACAATGTGCTGAAGGACCTAAAAAAACATCACCCGAAATATGATGCCACGGCTGGCTTTGAGATGGCGGGCTTTGTCTGGTTCCAAGGCTTCAACGATCAGTTCTCTGACGAGTTCCGCGACAACTATAGGGAGAACATGGTTCATTTTGTGAAGGACGTGCGCAAAGAACATAAGACACCCAACATGCCCTTTGTCATCGGCGTGCTGGGAACGAACATGACAAAGGAAGGCGTCGATAAGAACGCTGTCTCAGTTGCTCAAAGAGAAGCCGCCGCCGCACCGGAATTCAAAGGCACCGTCGCTTCAGTAGAAAGCTACAAGGTCTACGATCTGGAGGCACGGAAGGTCTACGACAGTGGCTGGGCCAAGCATTTTGCCGAATGGTGTGTTGTGGGCAGCGATCGGCCCTATCACTACTTAGGCAGCGGCAAGTTCTTCGTCCGTCTAGGCGACGCTTTTGCGAAATCCATGATTGACCTAACTCAAAAACAGCATCCTTAACTCTCTCCAAAACCCGATTCTCAAAAACCAAATCGCCGACACCAAAAACAAGAAAACCAAAATGTTAAAAACAAAACAATTCGCTTTGAATTCAGTAACTGCACAAATCATTCTAATGACGTGCTTCATGTTCACGACTGGCAACGCCGCTGAACGCGCTCCAGGCAAAATCTCAGTCAAGAACGGCCAGAAAATCGCCTTTCTGGGTGATTCCATTACCGCTGCAGGCAAGAGACCCGGCGGTTACTGCCAACTGGTTTTATCTGCACTAAAAGATCAGGGCATTGAGGCCACACCCGTGTTTGCCGGCATTAGCGGCCATAAATCCAATCAAATGCTGGCGCGTTTGGAAAAAGATGTTCTCCGCCATAAACCCGATTGGATGACCTTGAGCTGCGGAGTCAATGATGTCTGGCACGGCCCACGAGGGGTGGATCTAAAGTCCTACAAAAAGAATATTACTGAAATTGTTAAGCACGCTCAAGCGGCTGGGGTAAAAGTGGTGCTACTCACTTCAACGATGATCCGGGAAGATCAAAGCAACGACCTGAATCAAAAACTGTTGCCCTACAATGAATTCATCAAGGAGTTGGCCAAGGAAAAGAAATGCTTATTAGCTGATTTAAATGCCGACATGCAGGCAGCATTGAAAACATTCCCACCCGATTCACCCAAGGGGAAGCAACTGACGAGTGATGGAGTGCACATGAACAAGGCGGGCAACATCATGATGGCAAGAGGTGTAGCCAAAGCTTTTGGACTTACCAATCAACACCTCGATAAATCTGCGAAGAACTGGAAATAGGGTTTCCTGATAGCTGTATTTCCCCTGAAAACGGGGGGTTCGATGTTCGTTGGGTTCGATTCCCAAAACACTTTCACTAAGTTTAGCATCTCGGATTAGTTTCATGCAGGGCTGTTTTTAAAAGGAGTTATCACTTCCTTCTAGTCATCAAATATTGGTGATAATTTTATATGGCGCGCCCACAATAAATAAGCAGAATCAACCACCTAATGGAGTGCTGGAGTGCGATTTCCGTCCAATATGGTACGGGCATATAAACAGCCCGAGACATTTCAATTTTTAAACAGGCTATAAATGAAAACACGAGTTCTCTCTCTCTCTCTTATATTGGTGCTGGGCTGGGTGGTTCGCGGTGCGGACATCGGGTTCATCGAAAAATTTGCGCTGGCGAAGGATCGGAAGGAGGCCCTGAATCTGCTCATTCCGGCGACGACCGACTATTATTATTACCACTCACTGGACGCGCAACTGCGCGGCGATGGTGCGGCGGTGAAAAAGCACCTAGCACTGTGGGTCAAGCGGTACGGGCGCACGGCGCGGGTGAAAGAAATTCAGGATCGACAGGCATTGTTGGATTATGGCGCCAACCCGGCGGCAACGTTGGCACATCTGCGGCGTGAGCTGGGGCTGTCGTTCAGCCATAGCCGGGTTATCGAGGGGCAGAAACCTAAACACCCAACGGTGCTGGATCAAAAGCTGATCAGTTTCGGCGCATATTTGGCGCGGGCATATCGTTCGGGCGATTTGTCGGGCGTGGAAGATCGCGGCCTTGAGATATTGGACCACGGCAAACTGGATGCCACGCGTCTGCGTCACCTGCTTTCACGGTTACAACGGCCTGATGTAGCAGATTTGCCTCAGTTGATCGTCAAGGATTTACGTAATAAACACAGTCGCGGATTTGGCTCTCACAATATCCATCGGCAATTGACCAAGGCGCAGATGGACGAGCTACTGCAACTGGAGCCAAGCCTCATTAATAGCACACACTACATCAATGCTTACCTGACTAAACTTGCGCCTTCGGCGGACACCGACACACGGTTTAATCTCCCAGAACGCGGCAAGCACTTAAACCGCATTCACCAGTTCACTGAGCGGCTTGCAGCTGCACACAATACATTGAAAGCAAACGCGATATTTAACCTGCTGCGTTTCCAGCAGAGTCAGGGGCAGTACGACCGCGAGTTGTTCATGAGCTATCTGAAACTGCCGCGGCCTGTGAGCTACATCAACCCGAAGTACCGCGAGGTGCAGCTCAAACGTCCGGGCATCTCGGATGTTAACTTGAACGCGGATTACAGCCGTATCACAGGACTCCCTCCCATCGGCCCCGATGAGCGACTGGTGCGCGATTTCTTCCTCTACTTCTTCAAGCAGGACGTAGATTTCAATCAATACCTGCCTCTTGTGAAGGACACTTATCTAAAGCAAGCCTTCGCGGAGGCAAAGCTGGTCAATGGTGTGGGTGATGCGGAACGTTGGTACTCAATGCTTTCGACCTCACAGGTCAAGGCACTTCAGGAGCGTATTGACTTGGATTTCGCGCCGATGAATAAGGTGTTTTATAAGGCCAGCGACCCGGTTTCATTGAAGGTGAACATAAAGAACGTGAAGAAGCTTATCGTGCGTGTGTTTGAGATTAACACTTTCAATTTTTATTCACGCAATCTGCAGCCGGTGAATACCGCTATCAACCTCGATGGCCTGGCGGCCACGCGCGAGCAGGCATATAATTATGACGAACGCCCGTTGCGCCGTGTTGAGCGTACATTTGGATTCCCAGAGCTTAAAAAACGCGGCGTGTATGTGGTGGAGTTTATTGGTAATGGCCGCAGCAGTCGGGCCCTCATCAGCAAGGGTAATCTGCGCGTGCTGGAGGACACAGGCTCCGCAGGGCATGAGTTTCGTGTGTTGGATGAGGGTAACAAAACTTGCCCTAAGGCAACCTTGTGGCTTTCGGGCAACGAGTACAAGGCCGACAAGGATGGACTCATCGTGGTGCCCTTTAGTAACCGCCCTGGCCGCCAAACGATGGTACTACGCAACGGCGGCTTCAGCGCCTTGGCAAGCTTCGTCCACCAAAGCGAAACCTATTCGCTGGATGCGGGAATCTATGTGGACCGCGAGGCCTTGGTGACAGGTGCACGAGCGCAGCTGGTTGTGCGCCCGATGCTGCGACTGAATGGCAATCCTATTTCGTTGAACGTACTTGAGGACCTGCGGCTAGTAATCCTCTCCACGGGACGTGATGGTGTGCCTGCGATGCTTGAGTTGCCGGTGGGTAAGATCAAGGATGGTGAGGCGTTCATTCACTCGTTTACCGTGCCCGACAAGCTTGCCCAGTTGCAGTTTACCCTGAAGGCGCGCGTGGAGAACTTAGCGGCAGGCAATAAACAGGATTTGGCTGATCAAGCGACATTTGCCCTCAATCAGATTGACAAGACTCTTAAATTGGAAAACGTGCACCTCGTGCGCCTGAATGGTGGCTATGTTCTTGATGTGTTGGGCAAGAACGGCGAGGCAAAGCCTGATCGCGCGGTGAGTGTTCAGTTCAAGCACCGTGACTTCAAAGGTGCACACAACGTGAGTCTTAAAAGCGACCCATCGGGGCGTGTGAGACTCGGTGCCTTGGTGGGCATCCAATGGATTAAGGCGACTAATAGCGACGGCACAGCTTACCACTGGGAAATTTCACAGGACCGCCACGGGCGCATCGCGCAGCCTTCGGTGATCCATGCGGCCACGGGTGACACCATTCAAGTTGCCCTGGCGGGCCCGCGCAACAACGCGGCCAAGGGCAAAAGCTACACGTTACTTGAGG
>JAPKEI010000222.1 GCA_028872685.1 Verrucomicrobiota bacterium
AACCCTTTGTGCGGCGAACGATGCTGGCCGGAGATGGCGCCTTCCACCGCTTGCCGCGCAAACAGATTCAAGTTTGCGATGCTCTGCAGCTCATCCGGCTGCAGGAGTTGAGCGACTTGCGACATTAAATGAAATTCGGCTCACAAGGCCGCGGCCGCCGGCATTTGCGGCACGGCTTGGAGAATTTTGTCGATGATATGATTCACCGTAATGCCCTCCGCCTCGGCGCTGAACGTCGGCACAATGCGATGGCGCAAAACCGGATGCGCCAGCGCGGCGATGTCCTCAGGGATCACGTGAAATCGCCCCTTCAAAATCGCGCGCACTTTGCCGCCGAGAATGAGCTGCTGGCACGCGCGCGGGCCGGGGCCCCAGCTGATGAGTTCGCGCGCGAAGGGCAACGCCTCCGCATCATCGGGCCGGCAGCGCCGCACGAGATCGAGCACGTATTGGTTCACGTGCTCGGGCACGGGCACTTTGCGCACGATTTTTTGGCACTGGACAATTTCCGCGCCGGATATGACCGGTTGGATGCTCGCTGAAAACGCGCCAGTGGTGCGCTTGATAATTTCCGCTTCCTCGGCTTTGTCCGGGTAATCCACTTTCACGTGGAACATAAAGCGATCCTTCTGCGCTTCGGGCAACGGATACGTGCCCTCTTGCTCCACGGGGTTTTGCGTGGCCAGCACGAAGAACGGTTCCTCAAGCGTGTACGTAGTGCCGCCGGTGGTAACGGAATGTTCCTGCATCGCCTCCAGCAACGCGGCTTGTGTTTTCGGGGGAGAGCGGTTGATTTCATCCGCCAAAACCATTTGGGCAAAAATCGGGCCGCGCAAAAACACGAGACTACGTCTGCCTTCGGCGTCCTGCTGGATGACATCCGTGCCGGTTATGTCCGCCGGCATGAGGTCGGGCGTAAACTGCACACGCCGGAAAGAAAGATTGAGCGCCTCGGAAAGACATTTCACCATGTAAGTTTTCGCAAGCCCCGGCACGCCCTCGAGCAAGCAATGGCTGCGCGCAAAAATGGCGATGATGATTTGCTCGATGACTGCGTTTTGCCCGACAATCGCTTTGCCCACCTCCGTGGTCATACTGCGATAGGCGCTGGCGAGCTTCTCGGCGAGCTGTTCATCGCTCGCGCCGGCCATCGATCGCGGCACGGCTTCCTCGGGCGCGGCGGCACTCACAGCGGGCACCACGAGCAACGTATTGCAAGTGGGGCATTTCAGTTGTGAACCGGCGGCCGTATCCTCGACCGTCAAATCCATCGAACACGCGGGGCATTTAATAACCATCTCCATGGCGTCTCCCCACAAGATGCCCGCAAATGCGCCGGAACGCAACCGGCGAGTACTCCCAATCCCACGTACGCGGACTATTTCAGCGGCTGCAACGTGAACGGATCGCGCAGCGGAACGTTCTTCAAACCACCGCGTGCGAGGCTGTCGAGGTTCACCGGATGATCGGGATGCCCTTTGAGAATCATGTCTTTGTCGCCCACGATGAGGATGACCACCTTGTTTGGCGTAAGATATTTCTTGGCCACCCGCTGCACATCGGCCTTCGTCACCGCTGCCATTTTGGCGCGGAATTCCTTGTAATAAGCCGGATTCCGCGCACCACGCCCGGTAAATTCCTCATTGGCAAAAGTCGCCGCCACTTTGCCTTTGGTTTCGAATGTTTGCGGGAAAGTTTGGATGTAACTGCTCTTGGCCGTCACCATTTCTTTATCCGTCACGGCTTCCACCGTGATGCGACGCATTTCCTCGAGCACAATCTGCGCCGCATACTGCACCGTGGCCGATTTACTTTGGTAGCCCGCCACGAACAGCAGCGGATAATACGTGCCACCCGGCATATACGAATACGCGCTGTACGCCAGCCCCTCATCCGATCGCACGCGATTGGTAATGCGGCTGGTGAACCCGCCGCCGCCGAGGATATCGTTCATCACCTGCACCGCATAAAAATCCGGGTGATCGCGATGGATCCCCGGCAGCATAATATCCACACGCCCCTGATTCACATCCTTGTCCACAACATAAATCCCCGGCTTGGCGAAGCGTTTATTGGTCGGCACCGACACGGCCGCCTTGCCCTTGAACGGCCATTTAGCAAACAGAGTTTCCAGCTTGGCCACCATCGTTTTGCGATCAAAATCGCCACTCACCGCCACCACAAAATTTTCCGGATGAAACCACGCCTGATGAAACGCCCGCAAATCCTCCACCGTGATCGATTTCATCGAGGTCTTCGTCGGAATCACATTGCGGAAAAAGTTCGGCCCGTATGCCAATCGCAACAACTCACGCCGCTCGATATTTTTCGAGTCGTCATTGCGCTGCTTCATGCCTTGCAACTGCTGTTGTTGATAAAGATCAAACCGGCTCTTTTGAAAACGCGGAGTCGTCAGCACCTCGCGCAAAATCGCCAATCCCTCGTCGAGATCCTTCGAAAGCGTGTTCACGCCCACCCCGCCCGAAGTGGCGCCCACGCTGCTCGAAAGCCCCGCCGCCAAAAACGCCAGCCGCTCTTCCAATTCCTCCGCCGTGCGTGATTTCGTGCCACCTTTGCCCAGCAAATAACCCGTCATCCCCGCCACGCCCGCTTTGCCTTTGGGCTCGTTGTACTGCCCCGTGCGTACCATAATTGACACGCTCACCAGCGGCAGCTCACGATTCGGCACCACAAACACCACCGGCCCGCTCTTGAGTTGCACCCGATATTTCGCGCCCGATGGCGGCTCATACTGCAACTTGGGGAATTTCAATTTCTCCGGCCGGACGGGAATCTCGGCCGTTCCAGCACTGAAGGCGACGGCGACGACTAAACTTAAAATAATTTTTTTCATGATCAATTCTCCCTGAAATTCTACTTCTCCAATTCCCCAATTCGTTTGCGGAGTGCGGCGCGAATGACTTTCATAATCGGCGGGGCCTTCGCTCCAGCCTCTTCGAGTTGGGCTTCCAATTGCTTGAGACGGCTCTTCAACACGGCCAAATCCTTCTCCGAATTCACCGAAGAAATCACCTTGCGCGCCATCGCTTTTTGTTGGCCACTGAGGCCCGCGAGCAACGGATCTTCATCACCACCGCCGCCGGTGCCGGGTTTGCGGGTGTAAATGGCCACCGCGCGATTTTCCTTGGTGAAATATTTGTTCGCCACGCGTTGGATGTCCGTCGGCGTCACCGCCTGCAGCTTGGCCCCGGCGGTGTTCAGCTCGCGCCAGTCACCCGTGCCTTCGTTGCGGATGATTTGCATCATGATGGGATGATTCGACGTCAATCGCCGGTATTCGGCGGCGGCAAAATTATTTTTCACTTTCTGCAATTCCTTGGCGGGCACCGGCTCGGTTTTGAGTTTTTCGATCACCGCATGGATGGCGGTTTCCACGGCGGCGGGGTCCTTGCCATCCGCCACTTCGCCGCCGGCATTGAATTGCCCCGCGTAATGCATCCCGCGCGTCCACGCGAAGGTGTCGGTCGACAGCTTGCTCTTCAGCACCAATTCCTTTTTCAAGCGACCAGTGTTGCCGGTGAGAATTTTGGACAGCACCGACAGCGCGTACGTGTCCTTGTGGCCGAAGGCCGGCGTGTGCCAGTAAATATCCACGTTCGGATTCGTCTCCGCCTCGGCATAAAAACGCTTCTCCGCTTTCTGCGGCATCTCCATCGTGATCACGTCCGGCACGGTTTTTTTGCCGCGCTTCAATCGGCCGAAATATTTCTGCGCCATCGCCAGTGCTTCTTTGCTTTTGAAATCGCCCACCAACACGAGCGTCAGATTTTCCGGCACATAAAACGTCGCATAAAATTCATCAGCATCCGCCTTGGAAATCGCCGGAATATCCGAGGGCCAGCCGATGACCGGCCAGCCGTAGGGATGCGATTCCCAAAAGAGCGAGTTGAAACTCTCAGAAAATTTCCCCAACGGCGTGCTCTCCGTGCGCATCCGGCGCTCCTCGAACACCACATCGCGCTCCGCATAAAACTCGCGGAATACCGGCTCCAACAAGCGCCCGCTTTCCATCCACATAAATAGCTCCAGTTTGTTGGATGGCACGGAAATGAAATACGCCGTGTGATCGTACGTCGTGTACGCGTTCATTTTGCTGCCGCCGTTAGAAGTGTAGATGCGGTCGAATTCATTCTTCACAATAACCTTACGATGCGCGTCCACCAGCTTCTTGAATTCGTCGTTGAGTTCGCGCCAGCGTTTCGTCTTTTGCTCCGGATCAAACAAATCCGTGATCTCGCCGCGCCGCCACATCGCGCGCATCTTGCGATCCTCCGTGCGCATCAAATCCCGCACGCGCTCCTGTTCGGCCATAATCTCCAGATCTTTTTTGTAATCCTTCGTGCCGAGCGTCGGCGTGCCCTTGAACATCATGTGCTCGAACAAATGCGCGATGCCCGTGATGCCCGGGCGCTCATTCACGCTCCCCACGCGCGCCACCCAGCCGCCCGAAATGCTCGGCGCATCATGCCGTTCCACCAACAACACCTTCATGCCGTTAGCCAAGAAATGTTCCTTCACCGGCACCTGCTGAGCAATCAGCAGCGCGGGAAACAAGAAAAGTCCCAATAAAATCCTCATGGTACGCCCGAAAGCAAAGCAGCAAAAACACCCCCCGTCAACGGGTAATCATAAGGAAAAGGGTTGTGAAAAGAAAAACTTGTCGATGCAGGGCTACACTTTTCGGTCCACAACTTCGCGCACTAACGCTTCCATTGAATCGTAATCCAAATCGCCAGCTTTTTCGAGGTCGCGGTAGACTTGTTTTTCCAGGGCGCTGAGATGGGTGGATTCAATTTGCAGCTCGATGGTGTTTAGCTCCGGAGTGTGCTCGAGCATGTGGGCGATGCGTTTGTCGTTGGCTTCGCGGCGGGCGAGGAGTTGGCGGTGCAGATTATCGAAGGTTTCATGTGAGAGCGTGCCTTTGCGTTCGGAGGATTCCAGATTATCTAACAGCACGCGGATGGC
>JAPKEI010000223.1 GCA_028872685.1 Verrucomicrobiota bacterium
ATGGACTACGCGCGCGAAGGCAGCATTAGTAAATGCCAATACGCGATGAAGCTCGCCGCGTGCATCGCACAGATTATCATTCGCCAAAGTGACAGCGTGGGGATGGTGACCTTCGATGATCAAATTCGCAGCTTCATCCCGCCACGTTCGAGTACGAGTCATTTGCGTTTGTTGTATCAGGAAATGATTGAGTCGCGCCCCGGCGGCGAAACGGATTTGGCCAATATTTTCCAAAAGCTGATGCCGCGACTGCAGCGGCGCGGGATGGTTTTTATTTTTACCGACGGCTTTTCTGACCAACGCGCGCTGTTGCAATCGCTGTCACATTTCCGCCAAGCCTCGCACGAGGTGGTGCTGTTTCATATTTTGGATCCGGACGAAATTGAGTTCCCCTTCAGCGCGTGGACCAAGTTTGAAAACCTTGAAATGTTCGGCCAATTTCGCACGCTCGATCCCGCTAGTTTTCGCGTGGCCTATCTCGACAACCTCCGACAATTCCGTGAGGCACTCAAAACTGGTTGCCAACGCCATCGCATCGATCTCGTGCCGATGAGCACCGCCGAACCCATTACCGACGCCCTTGCCCGATGCTTGCGGCAGCGCCAACTCACCGCATGAATTTCTTAAACATACTCTTGGTGGGCGGCGTGGCGGCGGGTGCCATCCCCATCATCGTGCACCTTATCAGCCGCAGCAAACCGCGCGAAGTGCGCTGGGGCGCGATGCATCTCATCGAGTTGACCCTCCAAAAACAACAGCGCCGCCTCCGCATCGAAAACTGGCTGTTGCTGTTGCTGCGCATTTGCATCCCGGTTTTCCTTGCACTGTGTATGGCGCGGCCGGTGCTCACCGGCGCGGCGGCGCTTTGGAATGACGCCAAAACTTCGTTGGTAGTGGTGCTCGATAATTCGTACTCGCAGGATTTTCAAGCCACCGGCGGCACTAATTTTGAGAACGCACAAAAACAAGCTGCCGATTTAGTGGCCGGATTGCAGCGCGGCTCGGATGTGAGCGTGGTGATGATGAGCGGCACAAACTCGCCTTTGTACGATTCGGGCGTGTTTAACACCAAACGCGTGGCTGAAGATTTGAAGGCGCTTGAAGCCGGGTACGGCAAAGCCGAAGTGCCCTCGGCGCTCGATGTGGCCTCCGCGATTTCCCGCAGTATGAGCCACGCGCAGCGCGAGGTGATTGTTATCAGCGATTTCCAACGTATCAGTTGGTCAGCCGAGGAAGCCACGCTGCGCCAACGCGCGGCGGAGCGATTGGGCGCGGCGGAGATTGCGCCGCGGCTCACGCTCTTTCACACCGGCGCGGAAGGGCGCGAGAATGTGTGCGTGGAGACCGTGAGTTTTTCCCCGCGCGTGTTGGGCATGAACCAAACGCTGCAGGTGCGCGCCACGCTGCGCAATTATGGAGAGCGCGGGCACGACTCACTGAAGGTGGTGTGCCGCGTGGATGGCAAGGTGGCGCACACCACGCAAATCCCGCTGGAAGCCGGACAAAAACGGCAGGTGCTTTTCACGCATCAATTTGATTCCGCCGGCTCGCACGTGGTGGAGGTCAGCACCGATGCCGACAGCCTCAAAGCGGATAACACCTTTCGCGTGAGCATCCCCGTTTGGGAACGCGTGCCGGTGTTGGTGGTGGATGGAGATCCGAGCCCGAACCCATTGGAGAGCGAAACTGATTTTCTGCAAATCGCATTGCAACCCTATCGCGAAGCCGGCGCACCGGAACAACCCGGCGAAAAAAAACTGTCCGACCTGCTCGAAGTGCGCGTCATCCGCACCGCCGGCCTCAGCGCCGCGGCCATTGGCGATGCGCGTGTGGTGGTGCTGGCGAATGTGGCACGGCTCACGCCCAAGCAACTGGTCGACGTACAGAGCTTCGTACGCGATGGGGGCGGGCTGCTGATTTTTCCCGGCGATAAAGTTGATGCCAAATGGTATAACGAAACTCTTCACGCCGCCGGGTTGTTGCCCGCGCCGCTCACGGAATTGTCTGATCTCAGCCGCGAGCCGGAGCCTTTCACCCGCATCCGCGCGCAGCGTTTCGAGCATCCGCCGCTGAATCTTTTCAACGATCCCCGCAACGGCACACCCGCCGAAGCGGAGATCACCCAGTGGTATCGCACGCTCGCCCAGCCGGATAATCCCTTGGTGCGGATGCACGCGCTGCTCGAAAGTGGCGATCCGTTTTTGCTGGAGAAACGTTTCAACGAAGGCCGCGTTTTTTTCTGCGCCACTTCTTGCGACGAGGCGTGGAATAATTTGCCGGGCCGTCCGTTTTACGTTCCCTTAGCGCAGCGCCTTTGCACGTACTTGGCGTCGTCACTTTTCCCGCCGCGCAACCTTGGCGTGGGCAGTTCGGCGGTGGCATTTTTCCCGCCGGAACGCATCGGCCAAATGGCTTCGATGCGCGACACGCAGGGCAAGCTCACCGAGCTCGCCATCGAATCGCGCGGCAGCAAAGGCGTAGCGGAATTCGCCGGCACGGGTCGCCCTGGACTATACACGATGACGGGCCCGGACAAAAACCCCATCCATTTCGTGGTGAACACCAGTCGTGTGGAGAGCAATCTGCAACAGCTTGAGCCGGATGAACGCGAGCAATTGGCGCAGGGATTGAAGGCCGACCTCGTGGGCAGCGTGGAGGATTACCGCGCGCTCGACCACACGCGGCGGTTTGGGCAGGAAATTTGGAAGCCGCTGTTCATCCTCGTTTTGATTTTGTTGTTTGGTGAATTGCTGCTCCAACGCCGTATGGCCCGCCAGCGAAAATAGAGTGATTAAAATGAATCCCGCCAATTCCATATTTTCCGCGCTGCATTTCTCAGGGGAATGGACTTTGTGGCTGGCGTTACCGGTCGCCTTGGCGGCTGCCGGCGCGGCGTGGGGATTGTACGCCAGCGAACTGGCGCGGCGCGGCAAAACGGGCCTGTGGTTTCTGCCATTGCTACGCGGGTTGGCGGTGATGTTCGTGGTGCTGATGCTCACCGGGCCGGTCATCCAAACCCATCGCGAGATTGGCACGCGCGCGCGGCTGTTGTTGTACGTGGACAGCTCGGCCTCGATGAAAGCCACCGACGAGCAAATGGAACTCCATCGCAAGCTGCGCATTATGCGGCGTTTGGGCTGGATCAAGGGTGATACCGCGGATGACCGCGCGGCGGGCGCGCTGGAGCGTTTGGCGAATTTGCGGCGGTTGCTCACGGCGGTGGAAGGCGACACGGAACGCGATGTGCCCGGTCGCGTGCGGATGGCGCAGGAAGTGGGCGGGCAGGTGATGGATCATCTTAACGAACTTAAGCTTCCCGGATGGGGCGCCACGCAGGCGAAACAGTTTCGCGAAGAAATCAACGAGCCGTTGCAGTCGGCCAAGCCGGATCAGATGAATGATTCCGCAAAACAACAATTGCTGAGTTTGCGTCCGGAGGTGCTGCGGTGGGAGGGCGTGCTGGCGGCGTTGATGCCCAAGCAGGACGACGTTGCGCTGGCGAAACTGGACGCCGAAACGCGCAAGGCGCTGGAGCGCTTCGATCGTACGCCACGCTGGACGCGATTGGAAACGCAAATGCTCGCCGGCGCGGAAAGTTTGGTGGACAAGCTTGAGACCAAACATCACGTGGAGCTGTACGCGCTAACCGCTAAGCGATTTCTCAATCTGTGGCAAAGCGGCATTGCGGGCGAAGGCGACAGCGAACTGCTCGCCGCGCCGCGCACGCTGGAAGTGGCGGCTACGAATTTGCTTACGGATTTGTCCACCGCGCCGATGCATCACATCGCTACCAGCACCGAGGGCGGCGCGGAAGGGGAAAAGCTGATCGTGGTGATGTTCACCGATGGCCAACACAACGATGGCGAGTCGCCGGTGGAGATGGCGCGAATGTTCAAGGAGCGCGGCGTGTCCATTCACGTGGTGGGCCTGGGCACCGCCGAGCCTGCGCGCGATTTGGCCGTGCTCAAGGCCGAAGGCCCGGGCGACATTTATCCGGACGCGCGTGTGACTGGTAAAGTGATTTTGCACGACGGAATGCCGTCGGGCAAACCGTTTACCGTGCGCATCGAGCACGAGGGGCAAGTGGTGTGGGAGCGCGATTATGTGACGGCCCGCAAGCGGCGCGTGTTGCCTTTTGATTTTCCGGTGAAAGAAATCGTGGCCGCCGCGCAAGCCGCGCAAAACAGAAATCTGCGCCACACGAATCTGCCGTTGACGTTCCAAGTGGTCGTGCCGCCCATCGAGGGGGAGATGAAAGACGACAACAACGCCGGCACACTGCGCGTGAATGTGGTGACGCAGGAACCCCGCGTGTTGTATGTCGATGGCCGGCCGCGCTGGGAGCAGCGTTATTTGAAAAACCTACTCGAGCGCGATGAGCGCTGGAAGGTGAACATTATGCTGCCCAAATGGGTAAACAACCGGTCTACGCTCACGCGCGGCAACGCGATGGGGCAGTTCCCCGCCACACGCGAATTGTTGTTTCAATATCAACTGATCATCATTGGCGACGTGCCCTCGGGCCTATTTAGCGCGCGCGAATTGCAGTGGATCAAAGACTCGGTGCAATTCAATGGCGGCGGGGTAATTTTCATTGATGGACGGCAGGAAGGTCTTTCGCGTTTGGCGGCGGGCACGCTGCAGCCGTTGTTTCCGGTCAAGATGGCCGGCCCGCGTTTCATCAGCAAAATGGATATGACATGGCGCTTTCGGGGCGCAGGCGGCTCGCAGGCACCGCATCAACTTTCCGGTGACACGGCCAGCAACCTCCGCATTTGGGGCGAACTGCCCGGCCCACGCTGGATCGCCGTGACAGAAAAACTGCCCGGCTCCGAGGTGTTGCTTGAGGTGATATCCGGCCAAAACACGGCCATCCCCGCGCTGGTGTTCCGCCGTTATGGCGCGGGCCGCGTTTTATATTCCGCCTTCGAGGAATCGTGGCGCTGGCGTTATAACGTCGGCGATC
>JAPKEI010000224.1 GCA_028872685.1 Verrucomicrobiota bacterium
TCTGGACCCACAAAATCGACGGCCTCAACGAAGCCGACTTCATCTTCGCCGCCAAAACGGATGCGTTGGTGTGAAGGGGCGTTTAATTTTTTACCACATAGGCACAGAGAGCCGCTGCAGGAAAATCTCTGTGCCTATGTGGTGATTTTTTAGGGGTAAGGTGGGGCTTGCCCCTCCCTTCGCGTTGCGGCACACTCGGTGCTTCCTGATTTATGAAGCAGTACAAAAATTTCATCAATGGCGAATGGGTGTCGGCGGTTTCGGGCGACACGTTTACCAATCTCAACCCTGCCGACACGCGCGAGACGGTCACCGAATATGCGCTGGGCGGACGCACCGAGGCGCAAGCCGCCATCGACGCCGCGCAAGCGGCCTTCCCTGCTTGGCGCGCCACTACGTCGCCCGCGCGCGGGAAAATTCTCAGCGCGGCGGCCAACATCATCGCCGGGCGCAAGGATGAGCTGGCCGAAATTCTTTGTCGTGAGGAAGGCAAAACCAAAGTGGAGGCCGGAATGGAAGTAGGCCGAACCGTAGATATTTTCCGATTTATGGCGGGGCTGAGCTACACCATCGGCGGTAGCGTGGTGCCGCATGATTTGCCGAACAACATGCTCTTCACCAAACGTGAGCCGTTGGGAGTAGTGGCGTTGATCACGCCTTGGAATTTCCCCATTGCGCTGCCTGCTTGGAAGCTGGCACCGGCATTGGTGAGCGGCAACACCGTGGTGCTCAAGCCCGCATCACAAGCTCCGGCCATGGCGCTGGAACTGGCACGCGCATTTGATGAGGCTGGTTTGCCCGCAGGGGTGCTCAACGTCGTCGTCGGCAGTGGTAAAGAGGTGGGCGATGAACTAGCCAATCACGCGACCGTGCAGGCACTATCCTTCACCGGCTCGCACGGAGTGGGCCACGGCATCTATCAGCAACTCGCCCCGCGTATGACGCGCGCGCAAATGGAAATGGGCGGTAAAAACCCAACCATCGTGCTGGCCGATGCCGACCTCGATTTCGCCGCTAAGATTGTCGGCCTCGCCGGATTTGGCCAAACCGGCCAAGTTTGCACCGCCACTAGTCGGGTGATTGTAAACGAAAAGGTAGCCGACGAGTTTACCGAGAAATTAGTGGAACAAGCCAAGGCCCGCAACGTGGGCAACGGCATGGCCGATGGCGTCACCATGGGGCCCGCCGTGAGCGCCGGTGAATTGAAAGGCAATCTGGACTACATCAAAATCGCAAACGACGAGGGCGCAGAATGCGTGTGGGGCGGCGAACGCTTGAGTGAAGGCGATCTCGAGCACGGCCATTTCATGAGCCCCGCAGTAATCGCCAACGTGAAAAATTCCATGCGCATCGCACAGGAAGAGGTCTTCGGCCCTGTGGTGAGCGTGGTGAAGTGCGGCGATTTCGATGAAGCCATTGCGCTCGCCAACGACATTGAATACGGCCTCAGCGCGTCGATCATCACCCGCGACATCACCATGGCCATGCGTTACACCGATCAAATTGAAGCCGGTGTTGTGAAGATCAATCAAATCTCCACCGGCCTCGCCCTGCAAGCGCCTTTCGGCGGCGTGAAAAATTCCAGCAGCAACAACTTCAAAGAGCAGGGCCAGACCGCGATCGATTTTTACACGCGCGTGAAGTCGGTTTATTTGGATTACTCAGCGTAATGCGTTGCCCCGCCAAGGCGCGAAGACGCTAAGGAAATTATTTGATGAAGCTTTGCCGTTTCAAAAATCAATTTGGTGAGATCCGTGTCGGGCTTGCCGTTGATGAGACCACCCTCGCCGATCTGACGTCTGGAGGCGTCCGGACCATCACCGAATTACTCGAGGACACCGATTGCGTGGCACGCGTGGAGGCGTTGGCGAATCTGCCAACCGTCCAGCTTGCAGAAGTGGCGTTGCTCACACCCGTGGAGCGGCAGGAAGTGTGGGCCGCAGGCGTCACCTACTTGCGCAGCAAAACTGCGCGGATGGAGGAAAGTGATTTTAGTGCCAGCGCGTACGACTTGGTTTACGAGGCCGACCGCCCAGAGATTTTTTTTAAGTCACTGCCTGAAAAGGTAGTCGGGCCGAACGAGCCTGTGGGCATTCGCGCCGACGCGAAATGGAATGTACCCGAGCCCGAGCTAACCCTAGTGGTTAATTCAGCCAAAAAACTCGTGGGTGTGAGTATTGGTAACGACATGAGCTCGCGCGATATTGAGGGTGAGAACCTCCTCTACCTCCCGCAGGCTAAAGTATATGATGGAGCCTGTGCGGTGGGCCCATGGATTGTGGTAGGGGTCCATGAAGAGGAAATTCGACAATGGACCATCGGCGTGCAAATCCTACGCAATGACCAAGTCGTTTTCAGCGGCGAAACCGACATTAACAACATCAAGCGGCGATTTGATGAATTGCTCGATTACCTTAGCAGATCGCAGAGTTTTCCACACGGTGCCATGCTGCTCACCGGCACGGGCGTAGTGCCAGATGAGGATTTCACCCTTGCTGCGCGCGACGTAGTATCCATCACCATTTCCGGAATCGGCACGCTGGAAAACCCTGTTCTGGTTGTCTGAATGTAACCCATTTTAGACTTGCACGTCTTCCTCGCACGGCGCAAAGTCCGCGCCCCCTACTGGAAACAGAAACAAAAAATATAGAAAATAATAAGCGCAGAAAACAAGTATTATGAAAAAACTCATTATGTTCGCCGTTGCGGCTATGCTGGCATTCAATGTGTCTGCTGACGACAAGAAACCGGCTAAAAAGGGCCGTGGTGGTGGTGTTCAAGCCATGATCAAGCAATTGGACCTGACTGCCGACCAAAAGAAGGCGCTGGCCAAGCACAACAAGGAAAACAAGGAAAAGGGTGCTGAAGCGCGTAAGCTCAAAGGCGAGGAACGTAAATCGGCAATGAAGAAAATTGCTGAAGCCCGCAACGCGATCCTCAAGGAAATCCTCACCGAGGAACAAGCCGCGAAACTTAAAGAACTGCAAGCCAAAGCCCGGGCAGACCGGAAGAAGAAGGCTGAGAGCAAGTAACCTGATTCCCAAATACATACATCATGAATAAAATCTGGATTCTACTTCTGGCTGCCGTATTGAGCTTCAGCGCTCAGTCCGCAGACAAGAAGGACAAGAAAAGCAAAATCAACCCTGCCTTCAAGCAGTTGCTCACTGAGCTTAAACTAACTGACGAGCAGAAGCCAAAATTCCAAGCTCTCCAAAAAGAGCAGGGTAAATTCATGGCTGAACAAAAAAAGCGCTCCGCAGAAGAAAAGAAGACTGCAGGCAAGCCCTTCTATAAGGCCCGCACCGCAAAGCTTAAAGAGCTCTTCAATGAAGACCAACTTAAGGTTTGGCGGAAGCACCAAGCCAAGCAAAAGGCTGCCCGCGAGAAAAAGGCTCAAGAGAAATAGTAAGCCCTTTGTCAAAAGAATTCACACAGCGGCCTTCGGGCCGCTTTTTTGTATCCTATTAACTTGGGATGCGTCTATTAATTCAGAACCGTTTTTTAACTATAAAATACATGAAAACTAATCAAATCATGCTGGCAACAGCAATCATTGCCGGTGGGCTAACTTTTGCTACCACCAGCCAAGCACAACAAGAGCCCGGCAAGGGCAAGTCCGGACAAGGCAAAGCACGTCCGGGACAAGGTGAAACACGCCCGGGACAAGGACAGCGACCAGGGCAAGGCCAACGGCCTCAACGCGGCGGTGGCTTCAGCCGGCTAAATCCCTTCTCCCAGCTCGACCTCACCGAAGCACAGCAGGAAAAAATGCAGGCCCTGCAACAGGAACAAAGCGCTGCAACGCGTAAGATGTTTGAGGAATTGCGTGGCGGCGGCGGAGACCGTGAAGCAATGCGCGCCAAGTTCACAGAAATGCGTGAGAAGTTTGAAAAACAAACTGAAGCCATCCTCACCGACGCACAGAAAAAGAAACTGGCTGAAATGCGCGCCAATGGCCGCCCACAACGTCCCGAGGGTGGAGGACAGCGCCCCGACGGAGGTGCCGGCCGACGTGATCCCTATGCCGCATTGAACCTTACCGATGACCAAAAGAAAAAGGTCACTGAAATCCAAAATGCCCAGCGCACGGAAATGCGGGAGCTGTTCAACGGCGGAGATCGCGAGACTATGCGTGAAAACATGACGGCACTCCGTGAGAAGACTAACAAAAAAATCGAGGCCATCCTCACCGACGAACAGAAAAAGAAGTTCAAGGAAATGCAATCCCAACGCCCCACGCGCCCCCAAGGCCGCCCCGGCGGTGAGGGCAAAGGCAAACAACGCCCCGGACGTTCGGACGCGTAACCCCTTCGCAAAAAAAGCAATTCAAGCCAAGCGGCCTTCGGGCCGCTTTTTTTGTTCCAATGACAGACACTACTTTCTATCGCCCGCCCAAAACAAACCACGGCGCACCAGCGCGTGCAGCGCAGGAGAAGACTCCGGATGGGGACTGATGCAGAGCACACGACCTTTGCCGTATTCGCCGGCGATGATCGCGGGGGTGCCCACCATGGTGCCCTCCTGGGGTTCGTAGCGGCTCACTTCGCTACGAAAATGTGCCAGCGCTCGGAAGGCACCGAGGCCCTCCTTGCCCATTGGAGACATGATTGGGCCGTTATGGTAACGCACATCAAACACGCCATTTCTGTCACCTAGAACCTTGCGACCCGCATCGGTCAGCTCCATCTGAACCGTGGCTGAGGGGCCGCGGTACCACATGCTTTTGCGGCCCACCTCTGGGATGTCCACACTTTTGCAAAACGTTTTGTGATTGCTCAAGCCGAGTGACCATTCGTAATTAGATGCCGCCAAATACGAGCCCGCGCAAATACCTGCAAACCCACCGCCATTGCGCACGAAATCTTGTACCGCCTTGCGCCCGACCGGCGCCAGTGCGTTGGCTTGTTTGCTGCCGCTGCCGCCGGGGAATACCGCGAGGTGAAACTGCTTGAGCACACCATC
>JAPKEI010000225.1 GCA_028872685.1 Verrucomicrobiota bacterium
ACCACTTGCTCGGCGGTCTGCTCGAGCTCATCGATCTTGATGTCGCGCTCGGCCTTCACTTTCTGAAATTCCTTGTCACGAGCGCCGAGCTTGCCGTCGAGGTTGTTGTAGTTGACGGCGGAAAAAATGCCGAGGCCCGTTGTGATGGCAACCAGCACTACGATGGCGATTGTTTTTGTGTCCTTCATGGTGGGCGGAGTGTGGGAGGGGTTTAGCCTCGTGACAAGTGGGAGTCATTAAAAAGTGTTAACAGGATTTGCCCCAGTTGTGAACAGTGTTGTCACACGCTTTGGGCAGCAAATTGCATTTTTTGATGGCCGAGGCGGGCGACTGGGCGCAGGATGTCGCGCATGGACAATATGGATATGCCCCCCCAACGCGGACCCGAAACGGCCGATGAAATTGCCGCCGCCATTTTTATGGAGTGCCTGATGAATCTGGTGCAATCGGCCGCATATTTGCTGGGCAAGGTGAAAGCACCGGCTACGGGTGAGCCGGTGGTGGATCTGGCGCGCGTGCAATTGGTGATTCAACAGTTGGAGTTGCTGGATAAAAACGCCGAGAAGCTGAGCATCGAAGAGCAGCAACTGGTGAAACGCAGCCTGCAGGATTTGCGGATGGCTTATGTGACCGCTGCGGGCAAAACGCCCGAGGAAGCCATCGAAGACGAAAATACTCCGGAAGCTGACCCTGAAGCAACGCCAACCACTGAAGCAACGCCAACCACTGAAGCAACGCCAACCACTGAAGCAACCGAGGAAGATGAAGAAGAGGACGAAGGCAGCCGCAAGCGTTTTGTGAAAAAGTATTCCTAATCGGCCAACAAAACTCGCACGCTGCTTTCTTTTTTCAACTGCTTGAAATAAATCGGTAACGCCTTGCCATAAGCCTCGGCCTGGAGATATTCACGAATGTCATTGCGCACCTCGGCATAGGGCTTCTTTCGCGCCGGCTTATGTTCGAGCATTTTCACGATATGAAAGCCCTGTTCGGATTCCACCGGCGGGCAAATTTGGTTCACCTTCAATGCCAAAACCGATTTCTCCACCTTCGCCTCCACCTGACCGGCCACCAGGACCAACTCGCCGGCCACCTGCTTGGTGAGAGGGTTCTCTGAAAACTGCTTAACCAATTGCTTGAAATCAATACCTGCCGCCGCCTTCGCAAACACCTTGGCAGCAAGAGCCTGTTTGCTTGCGCGGGCATCAGGGTTCAGCCGGAGATTTGTGGAGGGATCCACCAGTGAAATAAACACCTCTGCCACCTTCGCCTGTTCAGGCACATTCCATTGGCCCTTCGCATTGCGATCGTTGAAGAACTTGAGTAAATCACTTTCCTTAGCCTGCACTCTGGATTGCAGCTCGCGCCGCGCCACGGTATCGGCCAGCAATTCAATCCGTAATTGCTTGCGAAATACCGCTAGGGTCATGCCTTTGGATTCCAAGTGAAGGCGAAACGCATCGTCTGTGAGAAATGTGCTTTTCAACTCATTATATTGTTTCCCGGCATCCGCCTCGGCCTTGGTACGATCCCCCGCTTGCGCACGCCGGTCCAGCAATCGTTGCATGATCAAATCGTTGAGCAATTGTTTTTGAATTGCCTTTTCCACAAGGGGCGAAACATCAACGCCGAGTGTTGCCTGTGCCATCACATAGCGCCGGTAGGCTGCGTCCAACTCCGACTCATAAACGGCCACGCCCACGCCCGTGGCCACGACGCGCCCGGTCGGCACTGCCGCCGACAAGCCCAGCCCCGTCAACATACCGATCGCTAAAAATTTCCTGTGCCAATGTTTCATTGTGTCTCCTTTATAGTATCACCACTTTTGCATTTGAAATGTCCGGGTCCGCCGCCACTTGTTCCAGCAACGCCGCAGGCGGTGCATGGTCGAGGTTCAATAGCGTCAACGCTTCACCGCCTTCCTCGTCGCGGTTAAGACTCATGCTCGCGATGTTCACCTCATGCTCGGCCATCAGTGATCCAATATACCCCACCATACCCGGTTTGTCTTTATTATTCATGATGAAAAGAACGCCCTCGGGCACGCACTCCACATTGCGGCCATTAAGACGCACGATGCGGGGTTGGCTGCCAAAAAATGTGCCGCCCGCGGAAGCCTTGGTGTCACCCGCGCGCGCCTCGAAATGCATCCACTCGGCGTAGTCGGGCCCCTCGTGCGCTTTCACTTCCTCCACTTGAATGCCCAACGAACTGGCCAGCGCCCGAACGTTTACTTGGTTGACCTCCGCACCTCCGGCTTGCTCGAGAAAGCCCTTGAGCACGCAACGGGTCACGGGATCCGCTGGCACTTCGGCTGCTTTGCCACCGTAAGTGATTTTCACATGGTCATTGCGTTGCGGTGCGAGTTGGGCCACGAGGCGACCAAGTTTTTCGCCAAGCAAAATGTAGGGCTTCACGGCCTCGTAGGTTTTGGCGTCGAGGCTAGGCATGTTCACCGCATTGCGAATGGTACCGGTGACAAGATAATCGATGACGGCCTCGGCCACCTCGATGCCCACGCTTTCCTGCGCTTCCTTGGTGCTCGCGCCAAGGTGGGGGGTCATCACGATCTCCGGCAAACTGCGCAGCGGAGAATCTTTCGGGCACGGTTCGATTTCATAAACATCCATCGCCGCGCCGGCCACTTTACCGCTTTCAACTGCGGCCACGAGGTCGGTTTCGTTAATAATGCCGCCGCGGGCGCAGTTGATGAGGTACACGCCATCTTTCATTCCCGCGAGGGATTCGGTGTTGATCATGTCCCGCGTTTGATCGGTGAGCGGCATATGCACGGTGATAAAATCCGATCGCGCGAAAAGTTCCGCCTGCTCCAGCAATTCCACCTGCAACTCGCGGGCTTTGCTCAGTGAAAGAAATGGATCGTAAGCCAAGACGCGCATCCCAAAGGCAATCGCCCTCCGCGCCACTTGCGCGCCGATGCGGCCCATCCCGCAAATGCCCAGCACTTTGCCGCTAAGCTCTGTGCCCGCGAACGCTTTGCGATTCCATTCGCCGCCTTTCATGGACATGTGGGCTTGGGGAATTTTGCGCGCCAACGCCATCATCATCGAAAACGTCAGCTCGGCAGTCGAGATGGTATTGCCGCTCGGCGTGTTCATCACCACGATGCCCTGACTGGTGGCGTGATCCACGTCCACGTTGTCCACCCCCACCCCAGCGCGACCCACCACGCGGAGCTTGGGTGCTTTGGCCATCACCTCGGGCGTCACCTTGGTGGCCGATCGCACAATGATCGCCTCGGCCTCGGCCAGCAATTCATCGGTCAACCCGCCGTCCACTACCACCACATCCAATTCCGGCGCGGCTTCAAGACAGGCCACGCCTTTCGGGGAAACATTATCGCAAACAAGTACTCGCATTGGCGACGAAGTCTACGGACGGCCCGCGGGAGTGTCAAACCACGCCGCCCAGTTTACCAATTCAGCCCCTAACCGTTCCACCGGCAGCCCCACAACGTTGGTGAACGAACCATGCAGCGCCTCCACAATCCACTCGCCTTTTTCCTGCACCGCATATGCACCCGCCTTATCCAACACTGGCACGACACGCAGATAAGCGTTGATTTGTTTGAGCGACAACTCGCGGAACGTCACGCGCGTGGTGACGGAAAAAACTTTTTTTCGGCGGCCGCACACCAATGCGCAAGCGGTGGTCACTTGATGCGTCCGCCCACTCAACCGCCCAAGCATCCGGCGCGCCTCCGCGAGGCTCTTGGGTTTACCAAGCAAATCATCGCCCAAATGCACCAAGGTATCCGCGCCGAGCACAGTTTGCTTTGGAAACTGTTGGGCCACCGCCGCCGCCTTGGCCAAGGCGTTGCGTTTGCAAATAGCACGTGCCGCCCGGCCGCGCCCGTGTACTTCTTCGACCTCCGCCGTTACCACGCGAAAACGCACGGCCATCTGTCGCAGCAACTCCTGCCGACGCGGCGATTGTGAAGCCAAAATAATTTTCATGCCAATGCCTCCCGAAACCCTCTCAGTTTCAAATCAAAATCCGCCGCTGCCAAAACCGGCTCCGTACCCGCAAACTCCAGCGCGGCCTCCAATTCCACCCACGATTTGCAACCGCCGTAGCTTTCCAACATCGGAATCTCCACCGGCACGGCCAAGCGCCGCGCCCGCACCGCCATCGCATAAATGCCCACATCGCGCCCCCAATCAAAACGCTCCGCGATAATTTCCTCGCGCCAAATGTGTTGCCCCGCCAGCCGCTGCGCCTGCGCGAACGAATCCAAACGGCGCGCCTCAATCACCTCTGCGCAAAACTCAATCCGTAGCAAATCATTCGGCGGCCACTCGTAATTCTCAAACCCCGCCCGCGCTTCCTCCACCACCCCTTCAGCCTGTTGATGAAACCGCGTGGGGAAAAGCCAAAACCGTTCCTGCTCCACCCGAAAGCCACCCTGCCCTTCGGCAATCCCGCCTTTGCGCAAAATCACAATCTGCCCCCCACGCCCCAACGCCTCAACCACCACCGCCCATTCTTTAAAAGCAATTTGCACGGGCGCAGTGTATTTATCCGCACGCAAAAGTCGAGCTAGGTGAAGCTTGCTTTTGATGACTATTTTCACTATACAACCCTCCAGACAAAACGTCTGGCCCCATGACTTCAAAACCTGCTTCCGCGGAACCGCTTTCGAGCGGCCTGAACTTCAAACTCTCCACCATGATGTTCCTCCAGTACGCTATCTGGGGAGCTTGGCTGACTATTCTTTACCCATTCCTGATGGGCTACCGGGAAATGCCGCTGAGCGATGTGGGTTGGATTTTCTCCATCGGCGCAGTCGGTGCGATTGTGGCCCCGTTCCTTGCCGGGCAAATCGCCGACCGCTATTTCAATACGGAAAAATATCTCGGCATCAGCCACATCCTCGGCGCGATCCTCATTTGGCAATTGGCTACCATCAGCACCTTCTGGGGCTTCTTTTGGTTTTCC
>JAPKEI010000226.1 GCA_028872685.1 Verrucomicrobiota bacterium
GGTTCAGGGCACGTTCAAGTTCCCTCACGGTTTCCTCACCGAGTACGTGCTCAATAATTTCTGCATCTTCGTGAACGTGGTCGGGCGCGATGTGTGCTTCATTGGTGAGGTAAAGTTCCCACAGGCGATGGTTGCGGACAATCTCGCATGCGCGCTGCCAGCCTTCGGGAGTGAGGTGAATGGCGTCGCCATCATCGTGCAACGTGGCCATATGATGTTTGCAAAGAGCACCGGATTGGGCGCGAGCTTCATCAAGTGTTTCGCGCCGGCGTTCGGCGAGTTCACGAAGGGACACGCCTTCACCATCAAACTCGCGGGCTTCGAGGACGTGATAAACTGCTTTCAATGTGTTCTCGCGTTGGACGCGGGCGGAGCGGGATTTTTGCCGCCACCAACGCATTAACACGCCGTGGCGCGGACCAAAAAAGAAGGCGAGCGCGAACACCATCGTGGCGGCCATGACCATCAATGGGCCGGTGGGAATGTTGGTCGTGAGAAAGGAAATGAATGCGCCCACCGCTCCAGAAATCACACCAAACAACGCGGCCAATCCGAGCAGTCGATGCATACGATCTGTAAGCAAATACGCAGCGGCGGCGGGAGTGATGAGCATTGCGCTCACGAGCACGACTCCCACCGCGCGCAAGGCCACCACCACACTAAACGCAAGCAGCAAGGTCAGCGCGTAGTTAATGATGTTCACGGGAAACCCTGCCGCGCGCGCGAAGGCGGCATCGAAACTGGTGACCAACAATTCTTTGTAAAACAAACCCACCAATAGCACTGCCAAGCCGGTGACCACTGCCATTAAAATGATGTCAGACCGGCCGATGGAGGCGGCGGAGCCAAACAGGAATTCATCAAGCCCACCTTTGTTGCCGGGCATTTTTTGGATGCGCGTGAGCAGGCAAATTCCCACTGCAAAAAACGAGGCGAGCACAATCCCGAGCGCGGTGTCTTCCTTGAGGCGAGTAGTTTGCCGAATGAGCGCGACCATCGCGCCGCCAAGCAATCCCGCGAGAGTGGCACCAATGAAGATAGCGACGGGGTCTTTCTCCATATTCCAGAGAAAGCCAAGAGCCACGCCGGGCAATACGGCGTGCGAAAGGGTGTCTCCAAAAAGTGCCATTTTCCGTACTACAATGAAGCCACCCATCAGACCGCAACTGATCCCCAATAAAATAGAACCAATAAGGGCATAACGCACGGAAGGGTCGCGAAAACTAAAAAACCGTTTGGCCTGCTCGATCACAGAGGTCTCTGAGATGTCGCCAATACGGTCGGCCCACGCGGGCATCACAGCGACGAGCAAGCAAAAGCCGGCGAGGAAAGGCAAGTGACGCATCAGGATTTCTCCCGCACAGCTTCGGCCACTTCGCTGAGGATGGTGAGCCGGCCGCCGTATGTGCTTTGCAGCAGATCGTATTTGAACACTTCCTCCGTAGGGCCATAGGCGACCACGCGCATATTGAGCAGAAGAAGGCTGTCGAAATATTCCTTGGCGGTGGGGAGATCGTGATGGACGACAAGCAGGGTTTTGCCGCGCTCTTTCAGTTCGTGAAGAATGGCAACGATGGCCGACTCGGTGGCGGCGTCCACGCCCGCGAACGGTTCGTCCATAAAATAAATATCGCTCTCCTGCGCAAGGGCGCGCGCAAGGAAAACGCGCTGCTGTTGGCCGCCAGAGAGATTGGAAATCTGCCGGTTCGCATAGGGCAGCATTTTTACTTTCTCCAAACAATCGCGGGCGATGTCGCGGTCGTGTTTTTTCGGGCGGCGCATGAGGCCGAGGTGGCCGTAGCGACCCATGAGGACGACGTCCATCACGCTAACGGGGAAATCCCAATCGACCGATTCACGCTGAGGCACGTAACCGACGCGCTTGAGATTTTTTTTAATGGGCTCGCCAAAGACTTTTACCCAACCGCTATTGAGCGGCAACAATCCCATCGCGGCTTTGATGAGGGTGGATTTGCCTGCGCCATTGGGGCCGATGATGCCGACGAGTTGGCCCTTGGGAATCTCGAGGTCAATGCCCCACAACACCGGCCGTTTGTGATAGGCAACCGTGAGGTCGTGAAATTCCAGTGGTGGCGGCTCCACCGTTTTTGTCACATTAACACTCATTAAAAGGTGAATCCGGCGCGCAAGCCAAACACCAGCGCGTCACTGGTGTTTATATCACCACTCGGCCGGTTGACCCACTGAATATCGGGCTGCAAATAAATGGCGGGCGTGAGTTGAATGCGATACGTGGCTTCGATCACCGCCTCGTGCGATTTCACGGCATCGGTAATATCGCCGGCGTGTTTAGCGTAAACAAAGCCAAGCCCGGCCACATCGTCATCGCGTCCGGGCAACAAGCCAGTGTAACTCAGGCCGGTGTCGAGCACCCAATGGAACCGACTGCGATCGCGCTGAGCGGTGCCCAAGCGGATAAAGGTGCCGAGCCCTTGGCCACCTTCTTCTCGCCAAAGCATTTTGTCGGCAATACCGTACAACCCCCAATTGCCCTCGCCATTGGTGCCGTCGTGTTTGGCAAACGAAGTGCTATGATGCCACGCGCCCACGCGATACCAACCTGGTAAGCCGGCACCATCATCGCTGTTAAAACCGTTGCGGCCGAATTCGTAAAGGCTGGTCCAGCCTTGGCCGTTGCCCAGTTCGAAATGAGTGCCGTGTTGATTGATGGTGGCATCGCCGCCAGCGCTGTCGAAAGTATCCCCATCGTACACGCCCGCCTGAGCGTACCACGTGTCGGTAAAGTTTCGGCGATAGCGAAAGCCCAGCGCGGGGACGTTGAATGCGGGGCCGGTGTTCAACGTGTTAGCGGACCAAAATGCCGGTTGACCAAAGGCAGCATTGAAAAATACGCCGCCGTATTCCGTGCCTCCAAATTCCTCGTCGGCCAACAGATTGCCGAACCGCACGGAATTTCTGCCATAGGTTTTGCCGATCCACACCTCGTAAAGGCGCAAGCCGTCGTAAGCATCAATATTGCTAACGGTCAATTCATCGCCGACGTGTTTACTAGTGGGACTTGCTCCGTGGGTCCAAAGCGTGCTGACACGAAAATCCGCACTGTCCCAGCCGGCCGCTTTTTCGAGGTCGATATCCAGCGCACCGTAGCCAAGCCCGTCAATCACTGTGCCCTTGCTCGTGCCGCCGGAGTTATTGCGGAACACCTCTACATCGTAGTTGAATGTAAATTCGTAACCAGCCGCAGCCCAATCGGAGCGCTTACCGCTCCAATCGCCGCTGAGTTGCTCGCGATCTAAAATATCATCCTGTGCCGTCAGCGCAAACACGCCGCACAGATAGATTATGCTGGTAATGATTTTCCCCATGCTTTGAATTTAATTAAAATTGTCGGCGGTTCTATTTGAGCGCATCGACAATGGTGCTGAGGTTGTGCTTGATCATCCCCTCATAGGTGCCCACGTCGTAGCCGTGTTCCATTTTACCGCGCTCGCCCATGGCGTCGGAGAAAAGCTCGCCACCAATCACGGCACCGGAATCTTCGCTAATACGTTTAATGGCCGCGGGCGAAACACTGCTTTCCACAAAAACCGCTTTCACTTTGTTTTCCTTGATGAAGTCCACCATCTTGGCGACATCCGCGAGGCTCGCTTCGCTCACGGTGGAAATGCCTTGCAGACCCACCACTTTAAAACCATACGCGCGGCCAAAATAATTGTAAGCGTCATGACTCGTAATGAGAATGCGCTTTGCCTCAGGTAACTCTTTCACTTTTTCCAATGACCATTCATGCAAGGCGTTCATTTTGGATTTGGTGGCTTCACCGTTCTTTTTGTAGTCCGCGGCGTGGGCGGAATCAGCCTTGCTCAGGCCTTCCACCACAGCATCCACAGTGTCTACCCACAAAGTTACATCAAACCAAATATGCGGATCGAAGTGGCCCTCGAATTCTTCGGGCCTATCCAGTCGCTTAGTGTCGATCTTGCTTGTCACGGCGTAGGCGCTTTCCACCTTGTTCAGCGTGCTCTGAATTTTTCCTTCTAATAAAAGTCCGACATAAAATACCACATCAGCATTCATCAGCTTGTCGACATCGCCGGCGCTGGCCTTGAAGAGGTGGGGATCCACCCCGGGACCCATCAGTTCGCTGACTTCCACATGTTCGCCAGCGATTTCGCGCACGAGATCACTCACCATGTTGACCGTGGTGGTGACCTTGAGTTTACCGCTGGCGGCGGCGGCATTAGGATCAGTTTCAGTCTTACCGCCGCATCCGGCGAAAATGAGGGCTATTCCAGCAGCCGAAGCAATTCCGCTCGAGACAAGCTTGACGAACTGTTTGGTCATATTCATACGAGGAAGCTGCCGTAGGGAGAAGTTTGACGCAAGTAAAAAAGTTTGGCATGGTGAACTTTTAACTTTTGCCTGTTTTTTCTGTTTTATTTTGCTATTCACCCGTATGCGATTGGTAGATTTACAGCCGGTGGGTATCGATTTAGCCCTGAAATGGGACGACGATGCGGAGCATTTTGTGCCGCTGGAAGCACTGCGCCGAGCGTGCCCATGCGCCTCGTGCGCAGGCGAAACAGACGTGATGGGTAATGTGGCGAAGGGCCCGGAGACGGCATTTATGGAGGCGTCATTTCAAATCAAACATCTCCAGCCGGTGGGTGGTTATGCGGTGCAAATTTTTTGGAAGGACGGGCACGGGACGGGGTTGTACTCGCATGAGTATTTGCGGGCAATTGGGGAGAAGAATGATCAATGATCAATTTTAAAGACTTAAGGAACACCGCATGATCAAACCCCGAGAAAGGGTTGGGTTATTTGTCCGTTGTTTTTTCAGGAACTGAATCTTCGCTGGTTGTTGCCTCCGGCGCTTCTTCAATTGATTCAGCATTGGCCTCGACTTTGGCTTCTTCTACAACAGCTTTCGTCTCCGCCGGAGC
>JAPKEI010000227.1 GCA_028872685.1 Verrucomicrobiota bacterium
CCCAACAGCATTTACACCAGTGCCGGTGAGGCGTAGGATGGCGGGCATGAAGCAGGTTCTCTTAATGATTGCGGTGGTGGTATTGGTGGGGTGCGGGAAGAAGGAGAAGACTCAAAATTTTGAAGGGAACAAAGGTGCGGCTACAAAACCTGTGAAGCAGGCTTCACCAGAAGAAAAGATCGTTGGATCTTATGCTTTTCCCAAGGAAGCAGGAGAGGGCTACTACTACTTCTTCGACAATGGGGTTGTTGAAACATCTGCAGAATTCGGGACTTTCCTGATGGGGTCATGGTCCATCACGAAGGGCGAGGTTGTCATTGTAAGTGATACGGGAGGAACATCGTTCCACAAGATTGAGGAGAACGGGAATTTAACATGGGTCGGTCTTACCCTTGATGGTGAAACCGAACGTCATGCCCATCCCAAGGAGGACCAAGTCACGTGGGAAAAAATGAAGGTATCAGAGGAGTTGCGAACCGAAGAAGAAGAGAAGACCATCGCATACATTGATACAAAGATCCGGTTCCGAATCGGCAAGCGAACAGGCGCGCTTACCGAAGCCGATTTGGAGAAAGTAAAGTCTCTTACTTTTGAAAAATATGAGGAGGGGGAGTCGTTCGAGGAGGGTGTTGACTACTCAAAATATCCATATATCAGGGACCTCACGCTGCTGGCGAAATTAACCAAGCTGGAAAAACTTGTTATCACCGGGAACAAGATCACCGACTTGAAACCCTTGGTAGGCTTGACCGAGTTGCAAGTGCTGGATCTCCGGCGAAACAAAATCACAGACCTGTCCCCTTTGGCAGAGTTGAAGCAACTAAAAGAAGTCAGCCTGTACGCCAATTATATCACGATGGAAGAAGTTACTAAGCTGGAGACAGCGTTGCCAAATTGCAAAATCTTCCACAACGCGGACGATTAATGCTACTTCTTCCGCCCCTTCTCCAATATCCCCCAAAAGCATTTACACCAGGGCCGTTGTGGCATAGGATGGCGTGTATGAAGCAATTCCATTTGATGTTTACGGTGATGATAGCGATGATTCTTGGTTGTTCGGAAACAACTACCGAGGAACAGAGTTCTGGCCCTGGGGACGAAAGCGGGTGGCTGGTTAGCTTTGCAGAGGCCAAGGCTAAATCCGCCGAGGAAGGCAAACCCATCCTTATGGAGTTTACCGGATCGGACTGGTGTCCGCCGTGCATGGCCCTTCATGATAACGTGCTGACATCGGATGTTTTCAAGCAACAGATCCCCGAGAAGTTTATTCTACTTAAGCTCGATAGCCCTCGGGATAAATCAAAGCAAACACCCGAGGAGATTGCCCAGTACAAGAAGCTAAGTTCCGAGTATAATGTGGAAGGTGTGCCGACAATCATAGTGGCTGATGCCACCGGCAAGGAGCAGCATAGGCAGGTTGGCTATAGTCGCGAAACGCCACAGGAATGGGTTGCCAAGCTTATAGCAGCAGGTAGCCCTTAAATTGGATCATAAAGCAGATTCTCTTGATGGTGGCGTTGATGGGGTGTGGTCGATGCACGCGGCGGGGCGACAAACCCGATCTCTCCCCCTCAATCCTATTTGCTATACGTCAAATGATAATTCACTCACAATTTGCATATGCCAACACACCTGATACTGACCTTGCTGCTCGGCAGCGTGCTTTCTACGCAAGCCATTGAGCCGTGGAAAACCCTCAAACTCTGGCCTGAAAATGCCCCTGGCGAACAGGGCGATATCGGCCCGGAGGCACCCCGTCCGGTACGGCCCGGACAAAAAAAAGTCATTCGTATTGGAAATGTCAGCGTACCGACGCTTTCAATTTTTAAACCAATGAAACCCAATGGCGCGGCGGTGGTGATTTGCCCCGGCGGTGGCTACTCCATTCTCGCGTGGGATTTGGAGGGTACGGAAGTAGCCCAATGGCTTAACGGAATAGGTGTCACAGCGCTCGTGCTAAAGTATCGCGTGCCACGTCGCAAAAACCGCCCCAAGCACGAGGCCCCGTTGCAGGACGCACAGCGCGCGCTTGGCCTGACGCGCCACAATGCCAAGGCGTGGGGGATCGATCCCAAGCGCATTGGCATCCTTGGCTTCTCCGCCGGCGGCCATCTCGCGGCGACCGCGATGACAAATTTTCAAAAGCGAATTTATCCAGCCGTGGATGCCGCCGAACAGGCCAGCTGCAGGCCGGACTTCGCTATTTTGGTTTACCCGGCATATCTCGTGGACAACCCCACCAAAACCAAACTCGTGCCCGAAGTGCCTGTCGACAAAAACACGCCTTCAACAATTTTCATCCACGCCGGTAACGACCCTATTTCCGCAGATGGCAGTGTGCAAATGTGGTTGGCCCTGCGACGCGCAGGGGTACATTCGGCGCTGCACATCTTTCCTAACGGCGGTCATGGCTACGGGTTACGGCCATCCGAAGACCCCGTTTCCAACTGGCCCAAGCTTGCAGAAGACTGGCTAAAACGGACTGGCCGCTTAAAAGATCCGCATCACTGAATTTCATTCCGGCCGTTGGGGTCAACGCGTGTGGCACACGCCTCCCAACGTTTGCCTCAGTGGTCCCTTTCGCCCCTTCTGCGCCTCCCCCAAACACCGTTTACACCAGTGCCGGTGAGGCGTAGGTTGGTGGCCATGTACACCAAACATACAAGTCGTGCTCTGAAGAAGTAGGGACATAGAATGAAAGTAATCCTACTCGCGGTTAGTTTATTCCTCTTCTCCGGACTGCTGTTCTCTGCCGATAACAAGGCGGAAAATATCCTTCTCTATCAACGAGACAATGGCGGGTGGCCCAAGAACTATGATCAGGATCATAAACATACCGGGGCCGCAAAACAAAAGCTACGGAGCGAGAAAAAGAAGGACGACGCGACCTTTGACAATGGGGCCACCTATACCGAGGTCCGTTACCTTGCCAAAGCATTCAAAAGCACGGGCGACAAACGCTTCAAGAAGGCTTTCCTCGAGGGCATCGAGTTCATGCTCGATGCCCAGTACAACAACGGTGGTTGGCCTCAATGCCATCCCCATCCCAAGGGCTACTCTGCCCGCATCACATTCAACGATGGGGCCATGATCGGCGTGATATCGACTTTGCGAGATATCTCTAGGAACAGGACGGCTTTTCCATTTGTGAACGACGATCTTCGAAAGCGCTGCGGCAAAGCCGTGGGTAAAGGGATCTCATGCATTTTGAAGTGCCAGATTATGGTGAAAGAAAAGAGAACCGCCTGGTGTGCCCAGCACGATGAAAAAACTTTGGTTGCACAAATGGCCCGAAGCTATGAACTGCCCTCCATCAGCGGAGCCGAGTCCGTTGGCGTGATCCGTTTCCTGATGGAGATCGATGAGCCTTCGTCCGAAATCATTGACGCTGTGCAAGGTGGCGTCAGCTGGTTCAATGAGGTCAAATTGATAGGCATTCGCCAAATCAAGAAGGAGGCTAAAGGCAGCTCAAATGGATGGGACAAAGTGGTGGTAAGGGATGCCTCTGCTCCGCCCATGTGGGCGCGTTTCTACGAAATCGGAACGAATCGCCCCATCTTCTGTAGTCGCGATGGTGTGCCAAGGAAAACCTTGGCTGAAATCTCTTTCGAACGGCGCAACGGCTACAGTTGGCTTGGTTACTACGGGCAGGACTTGTTGGCCAAAGACTACTCACTCTGGCAGCAGAAGTGGGTTCCCGAGGACAATATATTGCGCAAAAGCCGGCCGTAGACATATCCCGTTTGCCAGACACTTAAAACCCATCACACCGCCAGGGGAGGATTCACCGCCCGTGCCGCTTGCAACTGCCTAACGGGCGAGGCTATATTGGCGGTGTCCCCTTAACTCAATTGGATAGAGTGCCGCTCTCCTAAAGCGGGAATCTGGGTTCAAGTCCCAGAGGGGATACCATTTTATCATAAAAATGAAGTGAGAGATCTCGCTTTAGTTACTTTCCGTTCTCACGGCGTTGTCAATTTTTCCGGCAAGAAGCTTATGCCAAAAACCTCATTTCGCCGTCGAGCCAGACGCCTTTGACTTGGTAGCGGTTGTCAAACCAGACGAGGTCGGCGCGTTTGCCGGGTTCGAGTGAACCAAATTCGTTGTCGCGGCCGAGTTGGCGGGCGGGGTTGAGGGTGGCCATTAGCACGGCGTCGACAAGCGGGACGTTGGCTTGTTCCACGGCGGTTTGCACGGCGCGAATCATCGTGAGCGTGCTGCCTGCGAGGCCGCGGCCGTCCAATACTTCGGCGGTGGTGGTGGTGACTTTGGCTTTGATGCCGCACAATTCAAACTGGGTGCCGGGCTTGAGTCCGGCGCCTTTGGTGGCGTCGGTGATGATGACCACTTGCTCGCGCGGCTTGGCGTTGAAGAGCATTCGCATCAAAACTGGCGGTACGTGTTGGCCGTCCGCAATGAGTTCGCAAACCAAGTCGTCTTCCGCCAAACCAAACTCCAGCATCCCGGCGGTACGGTACGGGCCTTTTTTGGTGAGGCTGCTCATGGCGTTGAAGGTGTGGGTGACTTGATTCAAGCCGGCTTTGACCGCGGGGAAAAGTTCCTTCTCGGTGGCATCGGTGTGGCCGGCGCTGGCGATGGTGCCATTCTTACGGAGGGCCTTGATGAGGTTAAGGGCGCGGGGCAGCTCGGGGGCGAGGGTCATTTGCGTGATGAGTTTGCCGTGCTTGAGTATGGGTTGCCATTCCTTGGCGGTGGGGGCGCGGCAATATTCGGGGTTCTGCGCGCCGGCGCGGATTTTGTTGATGAACGGCCCCTCCACATGTACGCCCACAATGCGCGAGCCGCCGATGGAGCGGTTATGGATGGGCGCGATTGCATCGAGGGTTTTTTCGATGTCACTTTGCGCGGCGGAAAGGGTGGTGAGCGTGAGCGAGG
>JAPKEI010000228.1 GCA_028872685.1 Verrucomicrobiota bacterium
TTCAATATGTTGTGAAACAGGCAAAATCCTTCTTGAGGATAATGGGCTGGATTGCGGTTTGGTAACTTAGGCACGAACTGAAGTTAAGCTAAAATACAGTAAAAACAATTCTGGATTCGGATTTCCTTGGGCTTTCGTATAAGTTGTGCCTGTTTTGAAACGTAGGGTTCTCCAACGACTACGCTTGATTGGTGCCATTGAGGGTTGCTCAACGCTCCTTCTCTTTTTTGTCGCGATGCCGCTTAAGTATTTGGCTGACCAACCCACCGCTGTTTCTATTATGGGACCAATCCATGGCGGATTGTTTGTCATTTACTGCGTGGTGCTTGGATGTGCAATGAAGGTGAATGGACGACCTATTAAATGGGCAATCAAATTAATTGTGGCGGCTGTTGTGCCCTTTGGCCCTTTTGTTGCTGATCGCGGACTAAAAAACGAGCTGGCCGAAATGTCTGTCGAGGAGTGACATGAGTTTGGCTTCATATGGTGCGTAAATAACCTGGGTTATATGCTGCCTAACCTCCTGCAGTTTGCGTTATTTTCAAATCTCCTTCTGTCACGTCCGCTCGGCTGGTGATATTTAGTAGGAGTCGAACCCTTCCGCGCCATCGCCGCAAAAGTACATCATCTCCGCATTTACGGTTGGCAATTTTGTTCATTGCTTCGGTGATTTTGACCCATTGCTCGAGAATTGCTGCCGGGGATGTTCGTTGCCAACAGTCTTCTGAGTTACTTGCCGTGATTCGCCGGAGCGACATACCAAGGGAGGAAGGGGTGGTGTTGTCGGATAGTTTTGAGAAAGCCTTTGTTGGCGAGCTTAGAGTAAGCAAGTTCGGCAATGATAAGGCCGATGACAATGGAGGCGATGGCAAGGAATTGTTGTTTGCCGCTGGACTGAGCACTCCACCAGCTGGTGACGGGTTGGGGAAGATTTTCTTCTAGATAGCGTTGGGTTTTTTCGATGGGCTCGGCGAGTATGGATTCGGCTTCGGGTTGGAACTCCGGCGGTACAGGGGGCGGAGCGGTGTTGGGGTGAATGAGCTGCCCGAAAGTAGCGGCATCGGCAGGGCGTTGCGCGGGGTCCTTATCGAGGCAGGCCATTATGGCGTGGTGGACGTGGTCGGGGATGGGGTTGTTGATGCCGAGTTGTTCGAGGCGTTGGTGCAAGGTGGGGGCGGGAGCTTCCTGGACAAGGTGGGCGATGTCGCCATCGTGGAAGGGGGGCTGGGTGCTGAGCAAGTCGTAGAGCGTGGCACCGAGGGCGTAGAGGTCGTCGCTGGGTGTGGCGGTTTGGCCCTGCATTTGTTGAGGGCTCATATAGGCAACGGTGCCGCTGGCGTCGCCTTCCATGCCGTCGCGCGTGGCGGCATCGGCGGAGTTGGCGGCGATCCCGAAGTCGGCGAGTTTGAGATGACCCTCGCGGGTGATCATCATATTGGCGGGCTTGATGTCGCGATGGACGATGTGTTGTTGGTGGGCGTAATTGAGGGCATCGCACATTTGCAACGCGAGCGGCGCGAGGTTTTCCCAACGATATAATCCATCGGGCTGTTGGGCGCGCATGGCGGAGAGGTCGGCACCATCCACAAATTCCATCGCGATGAAGGGTTGTTCTTCGGGCAGTTGCACGAGGTCGTGGATGCGGATTATGTTGGGGTGCGAAAGCCGGTGGGCTTTTTGCACTTCGCGTTTGAGATCTCCGAGGGCTACTGGGTCGGCGGCCAGCTCGGGTGGGAGGCGTTTGAGGGCGACTTGTTCTTCGAGATGTTGATCGCGTGCGAGCCACACCACGCCGCGCGCGCCTCGTCCGAGTTCGCGAATGAGGGCGTAACGTCCGCCACCGGCGAGGTCATTGGCGTGGTACAGTTTGGGTGGAGGGTCGTCGGTGGTCAGGTGTTGGTCGCGCTGGACGGTGAGATAGAGATCGCCCATTTGTACCGCCTGATTTTCCGGCAACGCTATACGGCCGTGCACGGCGACGCTGTTAATGAATGTACCGGAAGTACTGCCGTGATCTTCAATTTCCTGTGTGGTTTCAGTGAGGTGTAGCGTGGCGTGGATGCGTGAGAGGAATTCGCTTTCCACCCGCACGCCCGCGGAGGTTTCGCGCCCGACCACGTGTGTGCCGGGGCCGAGTGAATACTCGGCCACCTTCTCGCCGTTTTGGCGTTGAATAAGAATTCTGGCGGGTTGGGTGTTCATAGGAACGCCGGTGAATTTATCAGAAGAAAATGGATTTGCCGAGCGCGGGATTGACTCGAGGGGTGATAGGTCGCCAAGGTGTTCGGGAATGCTGCAGTTTGAAATAACGCAAAGCGGTCAGGCGCGCGAGGTGAAGGTGGAGAGTGATGACGTCATCATCGGCCGGCACAACGAGCGCACCGCGGTGGGGCTGGATCTCACGCCGGACGATCTGGTAAGCCGCACTCACGCGCGCGTTTGGCGCGCAGCAGGCGAGGTGCGCATTGAAGATCTTGACAGCCGCGCGGGCACGTTTGTGAACGGCGAAAAACTCGAGGCCCCCCAAGTGCTGCGTCCCGGCGAAGTGATTACTCTTGGTGAAACCCAGCTCACCCTTAAAACCACGCTGCCCGACCGCCGCAAGCGCAATGCCCCAAGCGGCACGCGCAATCCAAAGCGCAAACGACCGCTCAAACCCCGTCCGCAGCCGGCGCCCAAAGAAAGCCCCGACCCCCTGCCGGACAACACTTCGGTGGGGTTGCACGTCGAGCTGAGCTTCGATGGAAAAACGCGGCTGGAAGTGTTTGGCCGCGATGAAATTTTCATTGGCCGCAAACATCCCGAGGTCGACATCAGCCTCGATCTCAGCGGCGATTTGCTGGTGAGCCGCACCCATGCGCGCATTTGGCAAACGCGAAGCATTTGCTGGGTGGAAGACCTCGGCAGCACTCATGGAACTTTGGTGAATGGCGGCGCAATTGACGGCGCGTGCGTTGTGAACACGGCCGACAAGGTGCAAATCGGCTCCACCCTCATCCGTGTGTGGCACGTCGCCCCAACTGATATGACCCAAGGCGATACCGCGGCCGTTGTTGCAGAGGATAAGAAAGTGCCTCTCACCGAGCCCCAATCCGTTCGAGGTGGAAGCGGGTTTCCGGAATTGGATTCGTATCCTGTCTATAAAGAAGAAGACTATAGATACTATCTTCCCGGCGAACGCAGCGCTCCGGAAGTGGAGGCGGTGATGAAAAGCCGCAAGAGCCCTATGGGCCGCATCCGCACCACTCATGTTTGCTCGCTGGATGAACCTTTCACTGAAGGCGAAGTAGCTTCTGCGCTAATGAAAATTTTACCTGATCTCCCAACACAGTTGGACGCACATGCGGATGCGGATGCAATGTCGAACTGGCTGGTTAAACAATTGCCCGACTGGCTGCCCTCCATTAAGCGTGCTGCGCTGTTTGCCATCCATCATGACACCGGTCGCGTTCGGGTGCGCGCGCATGTGCCTTCGCTCAACGCGGCAATGAGCGACATGCTCGCACATCGCGTGCTGGAAGGGCGTGCCGGCTACGCGTGGGTGCAGGTGAGTAAAAAGGAATCCGTGCGACGGCTTTCCACTCACTCGGGGTTGTACGTGCCCTTGATATGCGCCGGCCTTGAGTTGGGGGTCTTGTGTGTGGAAGATACCGATGCCGAGGCGGAATTCAGCGCGGGGGATCTTGCGGCATTGATGGTCATCGGCCAACTGGCCTCACTGGCCTGGGGTAGCCGGTCGGTATCGGGCGCTTAATTGGAACCCGGTGGCTTGCGGCCCAGCGCTTCGTAGAGTTCGCCTTCCGCTTGCTTGCGTTCCGATACGTACCTTTGCTTTGCGTCCAATCGTTGCTTGAAGCCTTGCGCCATTCGTTGGCCGGCACGGATTTGAAACTGCGAAAGGAATTGTGCAAGATTATCTCTTGCCGGTGCGGCAGTGGGTAATCCGCGGGCGGCCGCCAAGGTGTAATATTTGTATGCGCCCACATAATCTTTTTTTACGCCCATGCCGCTTTGCAGCGCGATGCCTACATTGAGTTGAGCTTCCGGCAGCCCTTCGTCTGCTGCAATTTTGAACCATTTGTAGGCCGATCGAAAATCAAGCGGCACACCCACACCCATCGTGTACAGCACGGCCAGATTGTGTTGTTGGCGGACTTGTCGTATATTCTTATCCCACTTATCCAGCTTCACATTATGGGTGAATTTTCCATTCGCCTCGGCTTGGATTAATTTAGCCTCGGCCTGAAACACACGCATGGCTTCAGCCATAATTGCGGCATTAATAATCGGTTGTGGAACTTGGTTGGTGGATACACCGCCGGGTGGCAGTGATGTGCTTCCTCCAGGTGGGAGGCCTGTTGGTGCGCCACCTGCTCCGGGAACGCCAACTCCCGGAAGATTGCCGCCGGGTAATCCGGTTCCGGGGATGCTTCCACCGGGGATTCCCATGCCGGGTAATCCTGTGCCGGGTAATCCTGTGCCGGGGATAGTTCCTCCCACTCCCGGAGTGGGAATACCGGAGGAAGGATCGATGGTGGGCGAAGTAGGAATAGTGCCCGTGCCGCCGGGTAAGCCCGTGGGTAGTACTACCCCACCAGGTTGAGGCGTGACTGCCATGCCTGGTAGCGAGCCGCCGGAACCCGCAGCGCCGGGAACGGGTGCCGCGCCTCCCGCAGCCGCACCGGGAATAGGGGTAGTGGGTGCGCCGGGAATACCTCCGGTTGCAGGTGCCCCGGGTTGGGCAAGCATCAGGTGTAATCCACCCAAAAACCCTACACTTAACAATGTGTGAGTCGCGCGGTTCATGTTTTTCCTTGGCTTCATGGCAGCAATGTCTACGAACTTACCTAACCCAACTTCGCACATTTTTCAAG
>JAPKEI010000229.1 GCA_028872685.1 Verrucomicrobiota bacterium
TCGCGCAACTGCTGAACGTAGGCGTGTTGTTCCGTCGATCCCTTGTTGCCATAAACTGAGATTCCCTGATTAACAACTTTGCCGTCCAGGTCACGCTCCTTCCCAATCGACTCCATGATGAGTTGCTGAAGGTATCTCGATAAAAGTTCTAGCCTGTCCTTATAAGGCAGAATTACCATATCCTTGGAACCTCTCCCTTCAACAGCGTTCAACCACATTGCTGCAAGCTGGGAGGCTGGATTATCTTCAAATGTTTTGGTTCGAGTCACTGTATCGCAGGCAGCGGCTCCCGCGAGGAACTGGTCTATGTCAAATCCCTGCAGCGCCGCAGGCAGGAGGCCGACCGCGGATGTTTCACTGGTGCGTCCGCCCACCCAGTCCCACATCGGGAATCGCTGAATCCATCCTTCAGCTTTGGCGATTTTGTCGAGCTGGCTTCCTTCCCCGGTGATGGCGACAGCATGCTCGGCGAAGTTCAATTCTGCCGCATTAAACGCCGCTTTCATCTCGAGCATTCCGTTCCGTGTTTCCTTGGTGCCCCCGGACTTAGAAATCACAATAACGAGTGTAATTCCTAATGAATTAACTAATTTAGCTTTAATACGGTCGATGCCGTCCGGGTCAGTGTTGTCGATAAACCAAGGGGTCATCTTGTCCCTACCGGGCTGCGAAAGTGCGTGAGCGACGAATTGCGGGCCAAGTGCTGAGCCGCCAATGCCAATGATCAGGATGTTTTCGAACGGCCCATCTGCTCCGTGAATTTCCCCTGAATGAACCTTGGCGGCGAACGCCTTAATGCTGGCCAAGGTTTGATCGATCGCCTGCCGAATTCCCTCTGTGGGAGCCAAGGTGGAGTTCCGCAGCCAATAATGGCCAACCATCCTGTTTTCATCGGGATTGGCGATCGCACCCGCCTCGAGTTCATCCATCGCAGCGAACGCCTTGGCCAAACGCGGCTTGATCTGCCCGATGAACTCCTCCGTGAAATTCATTCTGCTGATGTCCAGACCCAAGCCGATAGAGGGAAACTCTGTGTAGTAACGCTGAAACCTCTCCCAAATATAATCCCCGTCTTTTTGTATCATTTTAATACTCTCCATGCCCTTCGGCAAAGAGCTCAAATGCAACACAATTCATTGCCAAAGGCAATCAGATGCTAGTGCCACAACGCATAACACGTAGCTTTGTTTGGGTTTAATTATTTCATTCCGGAGACAAACTTGTAACCATTGAGGCTGGTTTGGCCGTATTTCCGGATTCGATTGACGGATTGCAACGTGATTTTAACATGAAAACTACTGCTTATAAATTCCTTTTGACTGGTGGATTAATGACCATATCGGCTGCTAACCTTACGGCACAACCCGCCAATCCCCCTGGGCCAGGTGACCGTCCTGAGCGTCAAGCTCAACGCAAACAAATTCTAGAGCGCTTTGATAAAAACAAGGACGGTGAGTTGGATGAGGAAGAGCGTGAAGCCGCTCGAGAGTCGTTCCGGCGTGGCCCCAATGAAAGGGGTCGACCCGATGGGCCACCGGACGTCAGTGGTCGGACAGCAGGCCCGCCGCGCGATCGCGGTGGTCGTGCCCGTGGTGGCAGAGGAGGGTCCCGACGCGGGCAACGAATCGAGGTAATCCCAAAGTTCGACAAGGATAATGATGGGGTTCTGGACAAGGCTGAACGTTCCGCTGCGATAAAATATGTGGAGGAACAACGAAATAGCGAGGGCGGCGACGATCGTGGTCAACGCGGAGGCCGGCCTCCTCGACCGGACGGGGACCGTGCTGGCAGGCCGCCTGCACGAGGTGATCGAGCGGCCCGTCCAGATCCGAGGGCAGGCAGCGGTCGCCCTGCCCCTGAGCCCCGTGATTTTTCAAAAGCCGAACGGCTAGAGCCGGGTAATGACAAGGATCCCGGGACCAAGCTTTACGATGAAGGTACGCTCCGCACATTATTTATCAATTTCAAGGACAACGAGTGGAAAGAGGAGATGGAAGTTTTCTACCGCACAGATGTCGCTGTGCCAGCCGACTTGGTAGTTAATGGTAAGCTCTACAAGGATGTCGGTCTGAAGTACCGAGGCAATTCCTCTTTTCGTTCCGTGTCGCCTGACTTGAAACGGTCGATGAACCTTTACATCGATCACAAGCACAGCGATCAAAAGCTCCTCGGCTACAAGACACTCAACCTGCTGAACGCCAACTCTGACCCAACGTTCATGCGCGAGGTCATCTATTCGCACGTGGCACGTAATTACATACCGGCGTTTAAGGGCAATTTTATCAAGGTAGTGATCAACGGCGAAAGCTGGGGCCTCTACTCGCACATCCAGCAGTACAACAAGGATTTCCTCGAGGACAATTTCGGCACACGAGACGGTGTACGCTGGAAGATTGGCGCAGGCGGAGGTGGCAGTGGCAATCTCCGTTATCCGGGGGAGAAAAAGGAAGATTACACTGGCTTTCAACAACGCACGGAAGGCAAAGAAGAGGCTTGGAAAGAATTGCAGCAGTTCACCAAACTGCTGGATGAATCCCCGATCGAAGAATTGGCAGATAAATTAAATGGACGCTTTAATATCGACAGCGCCATGTGGTCATTGGCACTCGAGTGCGTTTTTCAAGATGAGGGATATTTCACCCGAGGAAGCGATTACAACCTGTACCTTGATCCAGATGGGCGCTTCCACCTGTTGCAGCACGACGGCAATGAGGTGATGAACATCCCCGGCGGCCCCGGTATGCCGTCAGGGCTGCGCGGGCCAAAGCTTGAGCCATTTTACAATGCCGACAACCCAGACCGCCCACTCATGTACAAGCTGTTCCAGGTGCCCCACTTTAAGGCGCGCTATCGGCACCACCTCAAGACGATCACCCAGGAGTGGATCACCTGGGACAAAGTAGGCCCACTCGTCGAAGGTTACGCAGCCCTAATCAGGGACGAAGTCAAAAAGGACGTCCGCAAACACAGTTCATACGAGGCGTTTGAAAAAGGGCTCATTCAAACAAGCTCCGACGGGCGACGCACCAAGCTTGGCCTCAGGCCGTTCACCGAGGGCCGCCGAGAGTTTCTACTGAACCATCCGGAGGTAAATCTCCCTGCACCGGAGATCGTCTCGGTGACTGAACTCGACGAAGCCAAATCGACCGACTCCATCCGCATCGCCGCCGAAACGAGCGGCGATACCTTGGCCAAGACGATCTTTCTCTGGTTTGCTGACGGCAAAAACGAGCCGTACAAGCAGATGGCGATGCAGCCCGATGGCCAAGCGAACGGCGTCGTGTTCACCGCAAACATCCCGGCACAGCTCGCCGGCAAAAAGATTCGCTACTACGTCGAGGCCCGTTCCGATGGGGCGGAGATGACCTCCGATTTTTATCCAGCCCATGCCGAAGCCAAGCCTCTGACCTTCCGCGTCAAGGCTCCCAAGGCCGGCCAATCCGTGCTGACAATAAACGAGATCGTTTCTGAAAACCAAGCGGCGGGCAAGGATCCGCAGGGCGACTACGACGACTACATCGAGATCGCGAACACCTCCGACAGTGAGGTCGATTTGTCCGGCAAATTCCTGACTGACAGTAAAAAAATTCCGCGCAAATGGAGGTTCCCGAAAGGCACCAAAATCGCGGCGGGCGGGCGCCTGGTTGTTTGGGCCGACGAAGACGGCAAAGCCAAGGAGGGCCTACACGCCAACTTCAAGTTAGCCAAGGGCGGCGAGACCATCCAACTAATCGACTGTGACAAGGACGGCAATCTGATCCTGGATGAGGTTGAATTCGCCAAGCTTGATCCAGACTCGGCGTTCCGCCGGTTGCCGGACGGCAAAGGCGACTTCAGCGAGGGCGCGGCCTCACCCGGTACGGACAATACCAAGTAACCCTAGACAAAACCCTGAGATGGCACTGTTTGGGAGAGCGCAAGTGCTATGCATGCGTTTCCCATTTCCTTATTACACCCGGAGAATTCGTAGTTACCGGAACTGACGATATACAATTTGCCATTGTCCCAAATCACTCCGTGCGGCTTTGAGAGTTTTACCCATTCCCTCGGCCGAACACGTTCGATCCCTCGCCAGGTTTCGGTTCGTACTTGCGGATCAAGTGATTCACACCAGCAGCAACATTAATATTTCCTGCTGGATCGGCGGAAATATGTTTCGGTCCGTTGAAACGCGCGGTTGAACCCCTGCCATCGCTGTTACCCTTTTCCAAATTACCGGCAACGGTGTAAATCCGGCCATCCAACCTCTCCTCCCTGATTGCGTATCCTCCGCGTTCAAGCACGTACACATTCCCTTCGGAATCGCTGCAAACCGCGCGGGGGGCTACTAATGGGGCCTCCGTCGCCTTGGCTCCGCCCTTAGGAACACCTTGTTGGAATTGAGATCGATCTCGCGAATACGAAGGTTTTAAAGATCAGCCACATGAAGTTGTTTTCCATTGTGGGTCACCGGAATACACACGCTGTAGTTGAACTCGGCCTTAGTCGCCGCCACCGCTTGGCTAAGTGGAAGCACCGGGATAAGGCTCAGCCCATCAACTATTTTTTAAAAGTGGGTTATACATTATTTAGGTTCTCCAGCTTTCAACGCACTCGCCGATTCTGTAATCCGGTTAAGAGCGAATTGCTCCTCCGGAGAAAATACCAAGCGGTGCCTTCCGTATACGGCAAAATAGATCACACCAACAAAAAACCAAATCGCCATTCCAACAACTCCATAGAAATTGTCTTCATTCAAAAATAAAAATATAGCGTCGCGAGCGATATGATGAGTGCGATGAGAGCACCGGGTATTCCCAATGGACTCCGGTAGGGTCTTTCAATGTTTGGATATTTCACCCTGAGCATGATAAACGCCAAGCATTG
>JAPKEI010000230.1 GCA_028872685.1 Verrucomicrobiota bacterium
CCTCACGCTCCTCACCGAGTTTTGGCCCAAAGGCATTCGCGATGCGGGCGACGACTCACAGGAATTTCTCAATTCCCTCCGCGACCTCGGCCTCACGCTGCACGAGTTAGGGGCCGACGGCGAACTCAATGAACACACGGCTGACGCCGATTTAATCGCCCGCCACCAAGGCCGCCGCTACACCAACCTCGTGGGGCGCAAGCAAGACTAATGGCCGAACGAGAATCCAAACTCGCCTTCCTGCGCCAAAGCGGCTGGCTCGCCCTCGCCACCGGCATTGCCGGCGTTACGTCATACGCAGTGCATCCGTTCATCAAAGATGCCAAGGCCGAGTACGGCGCGTTCACCGCGATGCTGCAGTTGCTCAATCTCATCGCCATTCCTGCCATCGGTTTGCAGGCCGTTTTCACGCACAAAGCGGCGGAGGCGAAAACCGACGACGACCACAAACGCCTCGCGCGCGAGCAAATCGCAATCGGCATCGTCGTGTTTGCGTTGGCGGCGGTGGTGTTCGCGTGGGTGTATTTCAAAGGGAACGTACTGGCGGCTTCGATGAAACTGCCGTCGCTCAACGTGTTGTTGGTCACCCTTGCCTCGGGCGTGTTCGCGCTGTTGTTGCCGATGGTGTACGGCGTGCTGCAGGGACGACAGCGATTTTTCTGGCTCGGCTGGGCAATGCTCTCGCTGGGTGTAGTGCGCTTGGCCGCGGGCGCCGGATTGGTCCATTCGTATGGCTCCTCAGCGCTTAACGGGATGATAGGCGTGGGGCTGGGTTTCCTGTGCGCGTTTCTGATCGCGGGCACGACGTCCGGCCTGACTTCGCTTCATCCCAGCAAATGGTTGCGGTGCGTCACGCAAATTGATTGGCGCGCATTGCTGAAAAAGTTCGTACCGCTTTCCTTGGGCGCGGGTGCGGGAATTTATATGATGAGCGTGGATATGGTGGTGGTGCAGCGTTTTTTCGACAAAGAACAAACCGGCCTGTACGCGGCGGCGGGGATGATTGGGCGCGCGCTGATTTTTTTCGTGGGCCCGATGGTAATGGTGATGTTCCCGAAAATCGTGCGCAGTCGGGCGGAGCAAAAACCCACCGATGTGCTGCGGCTCACGCTGCTGCTCACCGGCGGCTTGTGCGTGGTGGCGGGGGTGCTTGGCTTGCTCGTGCCGGAATTGCCGTTGAAGATAATGTACGACAAATCATATTTCGTCGTGGCCCCATTGGTCACATGTTTCATTTGGGCGATGGTGCCCCTGGCGCTGGGCGTGGTGCTGGTCAATAACCTCCTCGCCCGCAGCGACTACGCCGTGGCGTATGCGCTGCCGTTGGTGTGCGTGGGCTACACTATTGCCCTGGTGCAAGCCGCGCCGGAGTTGGTTGCGAAAACAGCGGATTTCAATGTGCACGCGTACATCGGCATTACGAAAATCATCGGTGCGGGCAATCTCGCTTTCCTCGCCATGGCGGGCATCTTCACTGGGCTCCACTACTGCCACGGGCCGAACGAGGCGGAGGCGCATTGAGCTTAAGGTACAGCCACGTTTCCAGCGGACGCAACGGGCGTAACCATTTGTAAAACGGCGAGTGCACCAGTCGCAACCGCACCACGGAAAGAAACATCACCAGCGAAAGCCGCCACAAATTGGCGGTGACTTTGGAGCCGAGTTGATCCGTCCACTCGATGGGCACCTCTTTCACTGTGTGCCCCGCGCGGCGCAGTGAGAAAAGCAGGTTCACGTCAAACGCAAGATCGGCAATGCGCAGCGATTCCAAAATATCCTCCAGCGCCTCACGTCGCATCACTTTGGCGGGGCATTGCGTATCACGGATGCCCATCCAAAACAGCGCCGACACAATCGTGTGAAAGCCCCGACTGAAAACCCGCCGCAACGGCGATTGGCTTTGGTGCAACACCGAACCCTTCATCCAACGCGAGCCGATCACGCAATCCGCCTCGCCCGCCGCGCAGCGCGTGACTAATTCATGAAAGGCGCTCGCTGGCGTGGCGCCATCGGCATCCACATAACCGGTGAGCACCGCCTTGGCCTCGGCGGCGCGTTTGAAGCCTTCGATCAACGCACCGCCTTTGCCGATGGGTTCGTCAAAATTCAGTGGCACAATCTCGGGGAATTCTTCGGCAATTTTTTTTACCACACCCAAGGTGTCATCGCGGCATCCGTTGAGCACCACCACGGCGCGAAATTCGCCCGCATAATTTTCCCGAAAATACTCCGCGTAATCGCGCAGCACCGGCCCGATGCGTTCCTCCTCGTTGTAAGCGGGAATGAGCAGCAGCACACTGGGTTGATCGGGTGCGTCGGCCATCACGAAAGATTTACGGGGTCGATGTCGATGGTCAAGGTTACGTCGTCGGGCAAGGTAAGCTGGGCGTCGATGAGGGCGAGGTGGCGGCTGAGGGTGCTCATTTGGCCGAGGCGCAACATAATTTGGTGGCGATAAAAATTTTCCGCGCGCAACAACGGCGCGGGCGCGGGGCCGGCGATGACGAGGTCGGGTAATTTCGGAATGAGTTTTTCCAACTCGCGTTTGATGTGGTCGGCGGAGAATTTCACCTTGTCTTCATTGCGCCCGCGAATGGTGAGCAACGCCGCGCGCGTGAAGGGCGGGTAAAGGAGCTGCTCGCGAAATTCCATCTCGGCCTCGAAGTAGCCCACGAAATCGTGGCGACGCGCAAACTGGATTGCGGGATGCACGGGCGAAAAAGTCTGCACCACCACTTCGCCTTCCACATCGCCCCGCCCCGCGCGGCCGGCTACTTGGGTGAGCAGTTGGAATGTGCGCTCGCCCGCGCGGAAATCAGCGAGGTGCAAACTGGTATCCGCATACACAATGCCCACCAGTGTGACTCGCGGGAAGTGCAGGCCTTTGGCAATCATTTGCGTGCCGACGAGGATGTCGATTTTGCCGCGCCGAAAGTCGCCGAGGATGCGGCGAAAATCGTCCTTGCGCTTGAGCGCGTCGGAGTCCATTCGGCACACGTTTGCTTTGGGAAAGAGTTTGCGCAAAACGTCCTCCACTTTTTCCGTGCCGAGTCCGTGGAAACGAATCTTGGGCGAGCGGCATTGCTTATTCGGACAACGCTGCGGCGCGCGGTCGCGGTGGCCGCAAATGTGACAGCGCAGCGTTTGCTCGCGCCGATGGTACGTGAGTGACAGACTGCAATTCGGACACTCGGCCACGAGCCCGCAATCCGGGCACTGCATCGAAGTGGCAAAGCCGCGTCGATTGAGAAACAAAATGGTTTGCTCACCCGCCTCGAGCCGATGGTGAATGGCGTCCTTGAGTCGCTGAGAAAAAATCGGTGGGCCTTTGTCGCCTTTGGATTTTTCCGTGCGCATATCCTGCACGCGCACGAGCGGCATTTGTTTGTCATCCACGCGACTCGGCATTTCAAGCAGTGTGTATTTGCCGCGCTTGGTATTGTGATAACTTTCCAGCGAAGGCGTGGCCGAGCCGAGCACCACCGTCGCCCCCTCGCGTTGGCCGCGCACCACGGCCACATCGCGCGCGTGATAGCGCGGGGCTTCTTCTTGTTTGTAAGAATGCTCGTGTTCCTCGTCCACAATGATGAGTCCCAGCGGCTCCACCGGCGCAAAGATGGCCGAGCGAGCGCCGATGACAATCTTCGCGCGGCCTTGTCGAATCTTGTGCCATTCGTCGTGGCGTTCGCCTGCGGAAAGATGACTGTGCAGCACCGCCACCAAAGTCTGCAACGGCCCGCTGCTAAATCGCGCCTTAAAGCGCTCCACCGTCTGCGGAGTCAGTGAAATTTCCGGAACCAACACGATGGCCCCTTTCCCCTCCTCCAAGGCCCGCGCAATTGCCTGCAAATAAACCTCCGTCTTTCCGCTCCCCGTCACGCCGTGTAAAAGGAAAACTCTCCCACTTTCCACCATAATATTTTCCAACGCCTTCGCCTGTTCGGGGTTGAGTTTCAATGGCGTGGTGGGGACGAATTGTTCGTTGGCGTAGGGATCGCGTTCGGTGATTTGCGGGGCGATCTCGATGAGGTTTTTGTCTTCGAGTTTGCGGACGGTTTGGGCGGTGGTGCCGGTTAGGCGCAGTAATTCCTGCAATGCAATCGACTGGTGTTCCTCGATGACGTGATAAATTTCCGTCTGCCGTTTGGTTAATGCGTCGATGCCATCCGCGCCGGGCAACACGCGGGCAAAGAGGCGCTCGCGCCAGCCGTCCTGTTCCTTGCGAATGGCGTCGGGCAGCACGCTTTTGAGAGCGGTTTCGGGCGCGCAGCAATAGTAATCGGCCATCCAACGCGCCAGCTCAAGCACGCGCGGGGTCACGAGCGATTGCGCGCCGATGATTTTGAGAATGGGTTTGAGCGTTTCGAGGGCGGAGGACTCCGCCAGCGAAGTCACACAACCGAGCACCTGCCGCCTGCCGAAAGGCACCTTCACGCGCGTGCCCACCTCAACGCGCCCGGCGAATTCCAGCGGGATGAGGTAGTCGAATTCCCTGCGCAGGGCAATCTCCAGTGTCACGCGCGCAACCACGCCTGCAGTTTCGCCGTGCCGCATGGCGGGAGCGAGCCCAATGAATTAACAGACCTCGACGCCGCGCCGTTCTTCGCCTAAAACCACCCCGTGAAGCTGAGAACTTGGCTTATCATTCTGATCGTGCTGGTGATTGACGCCGGCATTTTGTGGTGGTGGCAGGGCTATCGACTGGCCCGCAGCCAGGACGCCGTGATCCGTGCAGCCGCCGAGCATTACGATGTGGCCCCCGCGTTGGTGAAAGCTGTGGTGTGGCGCGAGAGCCGATTTAACCCCGATGCGCGCGGCACCTCGGGCGAGCTGGGCCTGATGCAAATCCGCGCTGCCGCCGCCA
>JAPKEI010000231.1 GCA_028872685.1 Verrucomicrobiota bacterium
GCCGCCGTGCGTATGGCAACTGGCGCAGTGTTGGGCGAAAAGTTTGGGGCCTTGCAGCAAAGCGAGCGCGCCTTCGGGCGGGATGCCGTTCTCAGCCAGCTCCTTCACGATGGCGGCTTCGCGCGCGGCTTGTTCTTTGGAGGCTATGTACGTGGGATTGTTGCGATCAGCGTTCACGGCCACAAAAGTGAGAATGCCGGCGAAGGCGAGGATGCCGAAGAGCAGGCCGACATTGAAGCGATGGCCGCGTTCTGATTTGCCGATGATGGGCATCAGGAAAATCAAAGTCATCGCAATGCCGGGCAGCACGACCGCGCCGAGCACTTCCCAGTGGCCGGGGAAATATTTCAGGAACTGAAACAGGAAAAGGAAGTACCAATCCGGCCTCGCGGGATAGGCGGAGGAAGGGTCGGCGGGGGCATCGAGGTGCGCGCCGTTGAAGGCAAAGTGCAACACGAGAATGGTGACGAGCACGGCGAGGCAGGCCACGGAATCTTTGAGCACCTGTTCGGGCCAGAAATATTCATCGGCTTTTTTGATGGGTTTTTTGGGGGTCAACCCGTGCCGGCGAAATAAATAAATGTGACCCACCGTGAGCCCGATGACGCTGAGCGGCAGAATGCCCGCGTGCAGCGCGAAGAAGCGCGTGAGCGTGTGGTGCCCATAATCGGCACCGCCGAGCACGAGTTGTTTCATCGTTTCGCCAATGAGCGGCGTGCTGCCCATGATGTCGGTGGCGACCTTGGTGGCCCAATAGCCTTTTTGATCCCACGGCAAAAGATAGCCGGTGAGCGACAGCGCAAGCACGAGTTGAAGCAGAATGATGCCGAACCAAAAATTAATTTCGCGGGGCGCTTTGTACGCACCGTCGATGACCACTTGCATCAAGTGCAGCACCAACAGCACGGTCATCACCTGCGCCGTCCAGTGATGCAGCCCGCGCAGAAAATGCCCACCGGTCATGTGTTCCTGAATATAGTAGACGCTCTCCCAGGAAGTTTGGCCGCTGGCGCTGTAGCCCATCCACAGGAAAATACCGGTGATGAACTGGATCATCAGCGTGAATGTCAGCGTGCTGCCCCACACGTAACGCCAGCGCGAACCGCCCGGCACGGTTTCAAATAGCACCTCGCGCAGGTGCTCCTTAATGCCGGTGCGGTTGTCCAGCCAATCGTAAAGTTGCTTCAAGCGCTGCATATCACGAAATGGCGATCTTATTCTTGGAGTTGGCTTTGAAGCGTTGGAATTTCACCCACACTTCGGTGGTGTTGCGCAGCTCCACTGTCAGCGTGTCCATTCCGCGCGGGCTCACGCCGTTTTTCAATTTGCCATTCAACGCAAAATTGCTGTCGTGGCACGGGCAGAAAAAATCCTGTTTCTCTTTTCGGTAATCCACAAAACAACCCAGGTGCGGGCACACGGTGTTGAACGCCACCACCGGATTCTCGGTGCCTTCTTTTTGTTTCACCAAATAAACCGCGCCCACGGGCACATCTTTGTAGCGCGTCCACTTGTCCGATTTATCGGCCACGATGGCGAACTTCATTGGCACACCAGTTTCCAAATCACCTAAATCCCCAAGCCGAATCATCGCCCCGCCCTCGGCCGCCTCTTTATCCACCAGCGGGCTGAGCACCACGCGCACTCCCGCCGCCATCGGCACTGCACCAATGGCCGCGCCGATCACGCACGAAGCGCCCTTGATGAACTGCCTCCGATCCGGCTGCTCGTCTTTGGAATGATTTTCGTTCTCGTTTGTCATCGTAGCGTGGGGAAATCCTCAAACTATTGGACGTGAATGCTCCCGGAACATTCAGTTCCCAATACACCAAGCCCGCGCGCGCGGCAAGCTTGGCGGTTTTGAAGTGCAATTTTCGCACGCATCCCCTACCGTGCCCGCGTGCTGGCACTCAGCCTTTTTCCTGGCGACTCGGCCCTGATGTTGTTCCTGCTCGTGGTGGGCGCGTTCACATTGCTCGGCCTGCAAACCGACGGCTTGCGAATGGCGATGCTGTTTGTGGGCACGCTGTTGGCGCTGATCTTCGCGCCGATGCTCGCAGGGGTGTTGGGGAAATTCATCAACCTGCCCGAGCATCCGCTTTGGTGGGAACTGGGCGCGGGCAAAATTTGGGCCTTTGTCATTTTAATGACCGCCGTGCTCTCCGCCTCCCAACCGCTCCATCGCAAACTGCAGCATCACATCAAACACACACTCGAATCCAACCGCCTCGCCGAATGGGATCGCGCAAACTCCATCACCGGCATCACGTTGGGCGGCATCCTCGGCGTACTCTATCTCATGCTATTAGCGGGGATCATCACGCCGCTCGGCTACGCCGCCACCCAATTGCAACCCAGCGCGACCGCCGCGGCCAAGGAACCTCTGGGCTATCGCCTCGCCGCGCGCTTGCACCGCGATTTCCGCACGCTCGGCCTCGATAAATCCGCACGACTATTCGATCCCGCCAGCGACCGCTTTTATGATGCCGCCGATATCACCGGCTTGCTCTATCATAATCTGCGGGATCAAAATCTGCGGGATTTCCGCGCGCGCCTGTTGGCTTACCCGCCGTTGATTGAGGCTACGCACACCGCGCATCTGCTGCATCTGCTGCACCCCAGCAGCACCAACACTTTTCTCATGGGCATTTACAATCAAACCAATGCCACTCACCTGTTGCACCATGCCCACGTGCGCGGGGCCTTGGCCGATGAGTTGTTGCGAAAAAAACTGAGCCAAGTCGATACTCGCGATCTCTACGAATATCTTCGCACCGGCAAATCCTCACTGTCCGATCCCGAAATGTTGCACACTCAAAACCGACCCGTCTTGCTTGGCGGTTGGGAACTCGATGTGCCTGCCACACAAAAGCAATTTGAAGCTATCTACCCTAAAATGGACGACCGTGAAAAAAAGAAGGTACGGGAATATCTCGAGGCCATCGCGCCTACTTTGATGCTCAGCTTCTCGGAAACATATTTCTATTTGGACGGACGATATTTCTCAAACCGATCGCTCGGCGTCAAACCTCCTAGCCACCGCGCAAGTGCCGCCGGGCTTGCCGCCGACGGCCTGTTGCCCCGCGTGCCTGCATCACCCAGTGTCCTTGCCCAGCTCTCCGTCCGAACCCTGCTGGCCGGGCCGTGGCAAGCGACCGGAGATGTTTTTTATACTAAATTCAGCTGGCCGCATGCACAGCCTCCGGTGAGTTGCGAAGTGGAGCTACAGGAATTTTCCAATCGCTTGCGCGTCACGCTGAAGGATTTTAATCAGGAAGCGTACATCTTCCGCCGCACCGGAAGCGTGGAGTAACCGAGCTACGCATCCAACGAATCAAGCTGATGCGTAAGGCAATCGGTGAGCGCCAACAACGGCTCGCGGCCGGTGGGCAGATTTTCCACAGCAGCCTTGGCGTTTGAAATGTAGCCGGTCACCACATCGCGGCAGGCAGCAGGGATATCATCGCTCACCAACCGCTCGCGGATGGCTTCCGCCTGCGCTTCGCCGTCTTTGAGCATTGCGAGCCACGCCTTGCGGCCAGCGTCATCGGTGTTCTCTAATGCCAACAGTACAGGCAACGTGGCCTTGCCGGTGGCGAGGTCGGTACCCAACGTTTTACCGGCGATGGCTTCGGCGCCGAAGACATCCACACAATCATCGTAGATTTGATAGGCGGTGCCGAGTTGCTCGCCATACTCACGCAAGGCTGTTTCGGCAGCGGGTTTAGCGCTAGCCAAGCGCGCACCGAGCGCGCACGCGAGCGCAAACAACTCAGCGGTTTTCATTCCAACAAGTTCAAAGTACTCCGCCTGTTGCAGTTGGAAATTTCCGCGTTGGAGAGTTTGGCGGATCTCGCCGGTACACACCGCCTTGGCCGCGCGCGCCACGAGGCCGCACACCGATTGCGTGGGCATATTGGCCGCCAGTTGCAACGCCTCGGCAAAGAGACAATCGCCGGCAAGCACGGAAACTTTATTGCCCCAATTCGCCGCGAGCGTGGGCCTGCTGCGCCGCACTTCCGCGCCGTCCACCACATCATCATGCACAAGGGTGGCGAGATGGATCATCTCAACAATCACCGCTGCCCGCGCGTGCTCAGCGTTGAGCCCGCCCGATGCTCGACCGCTCAGGGCAACCAACAACGGCCGAAGCTGTTTGCCTTGGCTGCCCAACGCGTATTGGACAAAGGTGGCGATCTGCGGGTCAAACGTTTCCACCTCTGCCTGCAATTGCCCCGTCACCTCATCCAGGAACGGCTGCACCGGTTCGCACAACTGCTGCCAATCCGGCGGCGTTGTGGTGTTGGTTTTTTCGGCGAGCATGTTGGGGAAATATAGCGCGGTATGGGGCAGGGGTCTACTAAACTTTCGTTTTTCCCAACTGCAAAACCCGCTTAAATTCCGCCGCACTTAGAGGCGACACCGAAAGGCGGCTTTGTTTCAGTAACCCCATCCCCGCCAGCTTGGGCTCGGCTTTGATTTGCGCCAGTGTTACCGGCGCGGCCATGGCTTTGATCGGCTTCAAGTCCACCATGCTCCAGTCGCCCTCCTTTGCTGTGGGGTCCGCGTAGGCCTCGCGCGTCACTTTGGCCACGCCTACAACCGCTTTCTCGCTCACGCTGTGGTAGAATAAAACCAAATCACCCTTCCGCATCGCGCGCAGATTATTGCGTGCCTGATAATTACGCACGCCATCCCAGTACGTGCCTTTGTCCTTCACAAACTGCGCCCACGGATATTTTTCCGGCTCCTGTTTCACCAGCCAATGATTCATG
>JAPKEI010000232.1 GCA_028872685.1 Verrucomicrobiota bacterium
GGTCCAGAGACAATAGTCGTTGAGGATTGTCCTTGGTATCCTTGAGCTCCATCCCGTTAAGCAGGGTATTGGAACATCCGTGCCCACCGCCGACGTTGGGATGATCCAAATTGGAGAATACGGTTAGATCACTGCGATGTTTTTCCAGGGGCTTAAGTAGCGTGGGCAGCGCATAGTTTGCCCCGGTCTGCTCAGGGAAAAACCCTCCGGGATTCATCCCGTAATTGGGCGAAACACAAACAAAGCGTTTTGCTGCCGATGATTTAGCCGGGGCGGCTCCCAGTGACTCGAGCGCCGGAAGAGCAATAGAAACCCCAAGCCCGCGAAGAAAATTCCGTCTATTGAGTGATTGCATTATATTATTACTCCCGACAACCTAAGTATTGCCCAAAAAAACTTATCAGCCCAGCAAGATTTCTGACGTTGATAATGCTCTTTTAAATTCATTCGCATACATATAGGCAATGAGCTGCCTATCGGTTGCCCACTACAACAAGGGAGGATCCCAAAAACCGGTCAACCTAGATCCCGTTACCTAAGCTCCAAACGTGTGTAGGGACTGGAGATAAACGTCGGGTAGGTGTTTTTTCGATAAGTTATGACCTTTCGATGATTACTGAATAGATCAATGCGTGAGGCCTTGGAATCAAGCTGGATTTCTACGGTCCACACGCCCCGGTCAGCATCGCGGGTCATTTCTTTAGTGTTTTGATCGGGAATGAGGTCCTTCAAGTACCGCGGGCTTCCGTCAGGACCGCGATCATTCATCCACCAGATTCGTCCGCTTTTTTCGCCGGAGTTGGGAGCGAAACGCACCGTTACCTTCAGCACATCCTTAGTGATTTTTGTTTCCATCGCGGGAGGAGTCAGAAGTGGCTCGGCGACTTCATCCGGGAAAAAATGACGAAGGAGGAATGCGGGTTTGTTTTGCTGGTCGCGTTCGATTTTGGGGTGTCCTTTTTTACCATGACCACTGTTTGCTCCGAGATACACTGGAATCGAAGGATGATGGGCCCCGCCCCAGGCCATATCGTAGGCAACCATGTCGTGAGTGCCGGGGTGAAACAGCATCTCAACGTCACGAGCCCGGAGCACCTTCAGATTTCGCGAAATAAAAACCTGATCAGAAATATTGCGAGCAAAGCCTTCTAGATCTTTCCAGGTATGACCGGCGTTGAGCGCGCGTTGATTGAAATTGGGGCCGAAATGCCCACCGGAGAAACCCCGTTGCTGACCTCCTGCATCGAGATGCTGATCCCATGCCTTCCGATCGCAGAGCCGGAGCGGCGAATCCCAGATGGGTGACACGGTGGCATGGACCGCGGTCATCCGCTCGTCATGAATGATGGCCATGGATGGAGAGGCTCCATTTTTCGATCCACCGGTCACCGCGATGTTGCCTTTTCCGAAGTGCTCCGTCTCGGCATAGGCTGCAGTGATGGCTCGCATCAACGTTGCTGGCCAGGCCCAGTACTGGATTTTGTAACGGGGATTCAGCGACTTCGAGAAGCGAGCTTCAGCCTCTCCACCCAAATCAACTTTGCCATAGGATCCAGGCTCCTGCACGACAGTCATGACCAATCCAACACCACCCTTGAGCAATTCGAGATTGACTCCTCTGGGTCTTGTTTCGCGCTCCAGGTTCCTCGGTGAATTCCCGCCGGTGAGGTGAAAACCGCGTGCTTTGCGGTTCACAGGTACCACCATGCGAACTGGCAATCGGTAATCCTGCCCCGGCCATATTTCTCCAACATTGATGGTGATCAGTTTTTGCCGGGTAGCGATGTTGGGCCCTTTGACCGTTCGCCAATCCTGAAGGACTTTGATTTCGAGCGTGGCCGGATCGCGCATCGCATCCATGTCGAACACCTCTAAAGCTTGTGCGGGCGGCGACAGTACTTGAAAAAAGCCGAGGAAGTAGAGGGAGATCAGTTGTTTCATCGTTTTATCAAAAGTTTAAAATTATTTCGTCGGAGGCAGCTTGACGAGACGGGCAGGGTGACGTCATTCATTCGACTACTTTTTGCGATTCTTGTAGTTCATCATCGTATCCTTCGTACCCACCATTCCCTTATCGTCGGTGATGCCAGCAAAGACGATCGGCATGAAGGCTTCCGGCTTCTCTTCCAAGGCCCAGGCGATTCCCCGCACCAGTAACAAGCGGTACATGGGATCGTGGTAGGTATAGGTGAAATGTCCGGTGGTCGTCCCGAAGACGCGACCCTTCCCTGAAGTGTAGGTCCAGAATGCCTGCCCTCGGGTTCCTTTTGCGCTGAGCACCTCAGCGAATGATTGGGCCTCCGTATTGGCCGAGGTGCCGACCACCCCAACCACCTCAACCGTATCACGCTGGATCATTTCCCAATACGATTCGTCATTGAACCGTATGCTCTTGGGCAAGCCGGCAAAGACCGGGTGCTTAGTGTTGAGGAAGAGCGGCTCGTCCCGGCTGAACTTGCTCCAGCGGGAGTCTTTGTTGCCCTTCCAGGAGCAACCGATGCAACCGGCCAACTTGTGCGCCCGGTCTATCGGCCGAATGATACAGGACTCGTGAATGGAAACCACCCGACCGCCGTCATTGACGAACTTCTGATAGCTCGCGAACTGCTTGTCCGTTATTGGCGGTTGATGAAGGTACTGGATCAACAGGTCCGCCTTGTCAAACTGGGCTTGGGAAGGAAACTGATAAGCTTCGTCCACGGAAATACGCGGAATCTTCTTCAGCAAGGGCACGAACAGTTCCTTGATCCGGATGTAATCATGTTCTCCTCCTCTATGATCCTCCGGTCCATAGAGCCATAGAATGCGAACATCCTTACTGAGAGAGGCCTTTTTAAACTTGCCGGTCAGTTTCAATAGCTCTGCCTTAGACACGGGCTTGTTCGGTTGAGCAGTCAGAGGTGAAGCCAAGGCAATGGCACACAAGAGTATAATGGCAGAGTGTTTCATAAGGTATTAATCGAGTTTTTCTTTCTCATAATCACTGGGCAACACCCAGCCGGTGCGGATTTTTTGGCCCCGTTGGAATTTCTCATAAAAGTTATTCCACATCTCGCTGGCAAATCCGTATTGATCGAATACAGCGCCGCGACCGAACATGCGCGGGTCACCCTGCTCTTTTAATTCGCTGAAGAGCTGCGTCTTGAGTGCGGCCTTGAGCTTAGCCTGCGCCTTGGATTGGGCCAAATCTTTCACGCAATCGCGGTTCGCCTTTACGTTGAACAATTCCTCAATCGGGCGTTTACCAAAGTTCATCTGCCAAAACTTGTAATCGCCCGCGCGGCGTTGATTGAGCAGCAGCGTCTTGATGGGGCTGGCGTCACAGTTGAGGTAACCCGTCTCCGGATTGCCGCCGGGCCAGCGATCCGGCTCAAAATTGTGCAGGTACAAATGGTCCCCTTTGCGAATACCACGAATGGGGTAGCCGCCGTTATTGGGTCGCCCCACATCGTGGCGTTCCTTGCCGAGCAACACGTGGTCGCGTGAGGCAATCACCTGTCCGGATTTGGGTGAGGCAAAAATATCAAATAGACTCTGGCCGCTCATCGGCTGCATAATTGGCGCACCTTTCTCCACGCCGGCTGCCTCAAGAAATGTCGGCGCTAGATCAGTAAAGTTTACAAAATCCTCCACCGTGCGATTGCTTCCCTTGATGCCTTGGGGCCACCGGATCGCGAGTGGAATGTGGTTCGAATAATCATACGCTTGGCCCTTGCAGCGCGGGAAGGGCATGCCGTGATCGCTGGTGGCGACGATCAATGTGTTCTCCAGCTGGCCGGCCTTTTCCAAGTGCGCAAGAATGCGGCCGAGATGCGTGTCGTAATGCTCCACCTCTATCGAGTAATCGAGCATATCACCGCGCGTCTCAGCGTTGTCCGGCCAGAAGGCAGGCACGTGATCGATATCACTCAGTTTCTTGCCCATGCGCAGGCCTACGCCCTTCTCGTAAGCCCGATGAGGCTCAGAGGTGCCATACCAAAAACACCATGGCTCGCCCTTCGGAGCAGCGTTAAGAAAGGCGGCGAAGTTACCAGAGTAATCGTTATTGGAAATAGCACCTGCCGGCGGTTTTGCTTTCTTAGCAGACCAAGCTTTGCCGGTGATGTTGCGTCTCTTGCCAGTGACATCATTGGCCACGCCAGGCCCCCAGCCTTTGCCGGTGTAGCCGGTGGTGTAACCACTGGTTGCCAGTACCTCCACGTAACTGCCAAACTTAGCTGGGAACACGTTCTGGTGATTGGCCGCTGACTCCAGCTGCCATGAGTAACGGCCGGTAAGAATGATCGCCCGTGACGGCGCGCATTTGGCATTGGGCGTGTAGGCGCGTGTGAAGAGAATACCCTCCCGCGCCACACGATCAAATGCCGGCGTTTTCACCCATTTACAGCCGTAGGCACTGGCATGCCCAAAGCCCCAGTCATCGGCAATGGCAAAGAGGATATTGGGTCGTTGTGATGCCGCCTGTAGCGAGAACACAAAAACACAGAAGAGACCAATCAAGTTACGTTTCATATAGCGTAAGGAATATGCTTCTCAAGTTACAAATGCAGGAAATACGTGACAGCAACCTCTAGAGTGAAGGTGCTTTCCATTGTGGGATGCCGCCCTTTTTCATTTGCTCGGCGAACCACACGTGGAAGGGGCGCGTCTTGGACATGGGCGCACTTTCATTGACCATCAAAGGCCGCGCTTCCTTCCAGAATTGCTCGTAGGCCGTGCGCATCTTCTTCACGACCTCGGGGTGTTGCTCGGCCACATTTTCCTTTTGGCCGG
>JAPKEI010000233.1 GCA_028872685.1 Verrucomicrobiota bacterium
GTGCTGGCTAAATGGCAGCCGTGATTGGATTGCCCTTGAGCAAATTCCCGGCGTGTCGGAAAAAACCGATGCCCTGCGCCAGCAACGTCGCGCCGAAGCAATCGCCGCCGCCCAAGCCTCCGTCCAAGACGGCCCCGCCCAACCTAACCCACAATTCGTCGCCACCTCCGGCACCGGCAATACCCACACCTACGATCCCGGCCCCGTGCCCCAAAGCCCGCGCAACTGGATGCGCATCGGCGTATGGATCGGTGTTGTCGTCACCCTCATTACTGCGCTTGTGGTTTGGATGTTCTTCCTCAATGAAGAAGTGCTCATCGAAAACATTGAGCGCCGCGCCGACAACCTTACCTACTTGCAGGGCGAAACCATCCCCTACACCGGTATGGTTCACAAATATTTTGATGACGACACGCTCTGGGAAACCGTGAATTATATCAAAGGCCTTCGTGAAGGCGAGCGCAAGGTTTGGCACATCAACGGCAACGTGGCCCTTAACGAAAAATACCAAAACGGCCACCTCGTCACCGCATTCAGCTTTAACTTTCAGGGAGTACCTTCTGGAGATTACGAAAGTGGCCGGGGCAAGCTCACCCTTTATTTCAACCACTCCGGTGAGCGTAACGAGGAACTTGAATACGAGGGTGGCCAAATCTCCAAGCGCACCATTTGGGATCACAACGGCAATCTTATCGCCATGATCCCACCCACCCTGCCCCCCAACATGGCCGAATACACCGGCCCAACTCTACCCAGTGCTGCGCTGCCTGGCGCGACCACACCGGTTATTCCCACACCAATTACACCCACTAATACTATCCCGACCGTAGTTGCCCCCACCCACCCACCGACCAACACTAATGTGGAAGTGGTGAATCCACAAATCGCCAACCCAAAAAGCCGCGGACGTCTCACCGAGTGGCGATACAGCGTGGACAACCGCGCCACCGCCCGAAATATCCGCAACCGTATCGACCTGCTTTACCTCGGTAAACAGTACACCGCTGTCTATGAATTCTTCGGATGGCCCGATGAAGATCGTGGCGCGGATTGGGTATACAAGGACTTGACCGTAAAAAATATTTCCAGCGGCGGCTATTTCAGCCGGATCACTTTTCGCTATCGCGACGGCATTGTCATTAAAATCATTGCTGAACCCTAACCTTCCCCTTACTTCAGCTTCAGCAACTCCGCCTCCGTCCACGGTACTTCGCGTTTGGCGTTTGCCTCCATCAACCGCTTCACCTGCGTCGCCGTAACCGGATCTGCCTGGTGTTCCCACTCGCGACGCGCGTACGTCAAAATCGCCGCCACCTGTTCCGGCTGGAACCCAACCAACCCCGGCATACTCATGTTGTACTGCCGCCCGTGCACCGTAATGGGCCCCGTCACCCCGTGTAGCACAATGCCAATCGCCCGATCTACCGGTCCCACCAGAAATGGCGAATCCAAAAGCGGCGGTGCCTTTCCTTCCTCCCCCAAGCCATTGGCCTGATGGCACGCGCTGCAGGTAGCCGTGTATAGAACTTTGCCCAAATCGTACTGCCCCTGCTCCATCGCCGTCAGCACACGCGGCGGTTTGGGCGGAAGCGCCGCCTCGCCCCACACCAAAAATTTTTCCAAGCGCTCCACGTGCCCGCGCACCGCTTTGTCTTCACTCTTCGCCAACGCCGCCATCGCCAGCGGTTGGGATTTGAAGGCCACCGGTTTTAACATACGCCCGCGCGGAAATGCTGCTACCGCCAAACCCTCAAGCACCGCCCGTTGAAAGTACGGCTTCTGTTTGGCCGTCAATTTCAACAACCGCTCCAATCGAACCCCATCGCGCTGGCGTGCCACGCAACCGGCCAATGATTTCAAAATGGCACGGATGTTTTTATTCTCTTGATTCCAAGCCGCATCGCCCGACACGCGTTGCATGAATTCTAATTCGCGCCCCGCCAAACCCGTGATGAGCCCGTCACGAATAATCGCATCGTCTGCGTGTTTTGCCACGAACGCCCGCAGCATCGGCTCTGTGCCCGGCACCGAAATTACCGGCAAACTCAATGCCACCTGGCGCCGCACATCCACGATTTCGTCCCGCATAATTTTGGTCAATGAAGTCAGTAACGCAATCCGCGCCTCGGTGTCCGCCTCAGTTTTTCCCAAGCCAGCCGTAAACACCTCCGCCACGCGCAACGCCGCGATACGCACGCGCGGATGCTCATCTTTCATCGCAGCAGCGATGGTGTTGTCGTCCAATCCGCCGGTGCCTTCCAAAATCCAAAGCGCATGTTGCCGCGCCAAATGGCTCTCGCTGTGCGTGACCGTCTCGCGTAATTGTGGAATTGTTTTCGCGTCTGTCCGTTGGACTAACAACCGATGCGCGGTGGAACGCAGCCAGCCGTTATCCGATTCCAAGTGCGCGATGAGTTGACTGGATTTTTGCCCGGAAATTTTTGGGGATTGTTTTGGTTTTTTGCCCTTGTGCACCACGCGATAAATCCGACCCAACCCAATCGGCGCATCGAGTTTACGTTCGATGATTTGTTTGCGCAGGAAGGATGTCACATAAACTTTGTGCTGCAGAATGCCGCGATACATATCCACGATGTACAGGCAGCCATCGGGGCCGTTGTACATATTCACCGGGCGAAAACGCTCGTCGGTCGAGGTCAGCCATTCGGCTTTGTCGTACGCATTGCGGGCATCAGGCATTCCGTCCGCCTTCCACGTGATGCGTTGGTGGCGAATCATATTGCCGCTCGGCTCCGGGATAAACGCGTCGCCCACCATCGCGGCGGGATATTGGTCGCCACGATAAATCACCGGCCCACAAGCGGCCGTCCACGTGGCCAAATGGCCGTTGCGCAGCATTGGTTTTTGGTAGCCACGATTGATGCCCGGATTCACACGGGACGTCCAAACCGTGCGTTCATTAAAAAATGGCACATTCACTCCGTGAGGCGAAGAATGATTCGGGTTCCGCACGGAATAATGACCCGCAATGAGATCGCCATACAAGGGATTGCTGTTGTTGTTGTAATAAATGCGGCCATAATTGTCTTGGGTGATCCCCCATTGACCTCGAGAGCGAGTGTTATTCAACACCCATTTGCCATCAACGAAGCGTAGGCGTTTGGTGGATTTTGCATTGTAGAGCCAGTTGTCGAGACCAAGGATGAGGCCGTTGTCGGTATGTTCCACCGGGCCCTGATTAGCGTAGTTTTTGAGTACAGCGGTTTTTTTGTCCGCCTTGAGATCGCCATCGGTGTCCTCGCAAAACCAAAGCATCGGCGGCTCCGCCACGAGCACACCGCCTTTCACCAGAGAAATGGCACGTGGCATTTGCAGGCCCGTTAGAAAATCCGTGCGCTTGTCCATTCGTCCATCGCCGTTGGTATCCTCCAGAACGCCCACGCGGCCCGTACGGGCATCCTCTCCCTTGCCATCCACGTTGGGCATGAAGGCGCGCATTTCCACCACCCACATACGCCCATCGGCATCGAAGGCCATGGCCACAGGATCGTGGACCAACGGATCGGCGGCGGCGATTTCAATACGAAACCCCGGCGCGAGCTTGAAACTCTTGAGCGCCTGCGTGGGCGTGAGTGCGGGCGCGGGCGGCACGTCCATCGTGCGCCACACTTCCGGTTGTTTCTGCCCATTGCGATCGCCCCGCTGGGCGGATGCGGTAAAACCCGCTATTAGCAGCGCGGTGAAGATGATTACAAAAATCCTGTTCATAATTCAAAAGCGGCGCACCCTACGCGGCGCAGCACTTACTGACAAGACGCGATTGGATTGTGAATCATTCGCACTTGTTCAAAATTTCACACACCTCTTCAATGGCCGTCCAATGAGGACACTCAAAAACTCCATTATTGTGGCTGGTTTGGCGATGACTTTTCTGACCGGCTGTTTCACCACCCAAGACGGCTCGTCGAATTTCACGATGATCCCCGGCCGCTCGGACACATTCCAACTCCGCCCCAACTGGCCACCAGCTCAGGCGATGCAGGCGGTGCAGGAAGTGTTGGCGCAGGAAGGCACTATCACGTCGATTGAGGCCACTAAAAACACCGTGACCGCCCGCGTGAACGAACGCTATGTGTGGGTGAAGGTACAAACCGATGCGGAGTCGCCGGACATTTCGCTAATCACATTTCAAGTACGCACCAAATGGCGCAACCCAGATCTCGCGTTGGCTAACCGGCTGATGTCGATGACCGTTGCGCAGCTTGGCACGTACACTCGGACAACAGCCGCGAGCAACTAATAACTAGCGATCCTTCCATTTTGTGAGCCGCGAGGCCGCCGTCTCGGCGAGCGCGGTGTTGGGGAAGAGCGCGATGATCTGCTGCATCGCGGCGCGTGCACCCGCGATGTTATCCAGCTTCACGTGCCAGTCCGCCGCCATATTCAGCCAACGGCACACATCGCGTGATTGTTGGAAAGAACGCTGGATAAGCGTGTTCAATTCAGCCCACGCTTGCTTGGGCTGATCGTAGCGCTCGAAATAAACGCACGCCAACTTTTCACGTGTGTCATTGTCCAGAGGGTGTTGCTCCAGTTGTTTGAGGCAATCGCTCACCACCTGGCCCGCATCACGCGCATCGTTGTATTCGATGAAGGCATCCATCCGCGCAAGGCGTTGGGCGGTGAGCAGTTCCGCGCCGGTGTTTGGGAACCGCTGCATTATGCCCCGCAACGTGGCGCGCGCGGCGTCCTTGTCCTCCGCGTATTTTAACTGCCAATCCGCAAGCGTATTCATCGCGCGAGTGA
>JAPKEI010000234.1 GCA_028872685.1 Verrucomicrobiota bacterium
AGTTTGCCGCGCGCACGATGATTTTCAGTGGGCTGATTATTGCGGCGTTTGCATTTTATCATTTGGCGCATTACACGTGGAAGGTACCGCAGATCAATGGCGCGGGTGCGGATTTCGAATTGTTTTATGTGGCGGCCGATTTCACCACCACGTTGGAGGGCGGCGAAGAAGGCAAAGATCACGCGGATGTTTTCAAGATGATTGTCACGGGTTTCAAAGTGCCAGCGGTTTCAGTTTTTTATGTGGTGGCGGTGGGGTTGCTTTGTTTTCATTTGAGCCACGGCTTGAGCGCGATGTTTCAGTCGTTGGGGGTAAAGAATAAAAATATTGCGCCGTGGATGGACCGGTTTGCGGTGTGCGCATCGGCTTTGATTTTTCTCGGTTATATTTCCATTCCCGTGAGTGTGCTCGCGGGCTTTATTAAATAGGATGAATCTCGACGCCAAAATTCCGTCCGGCCCGATGGCCCAGAAATGGGATAAGCATCAGTTTGATCTGAAGCTGGTGAACCCTGCCAACAAGCGGAAGTACGAGGTCATCGTGGTGGGTAGTGGACTGGCGGGCGCTTCGGCTGCGGCTACGTTGGCGGAGCTGGGCTATAACGTGAAGTGTTTCTGTTTTCAGGACAGCCCGCGTCGCGCGCATTCCATCGCCGCTCAGGGAGGCATCAATGCGGCCAAGAATTATCAGAACGATGGCGACAGCGTGCATCGACTTTTTTACGACACCGTGAAGGGCGGCGATTATCGCTCGCGCGAGGCCAACGTGCATCGGCTCGCGCAAGTGAGCGTGAACATCATTGACCAATGCGCCGCGCAAGGCGTGCCCTTCGCGCGCGAGTACGGCGGCTTGTTGGCCAATCGTTCCTTCGGCGGCGCGCAGGTGAGCCGCACGTTTTACGCGCGCGGCCAGACGGGCCAGCAATTGTTGCTCGGCGCGTACTCCTCGTTGTCCCGGCAAATAGGTCTCGGCAAGGTGCAGATGTTTCCGCGCACGGAGATGCTTGATGTGGTGTTGGTGGATGGCCACGCGAAAGGCATCGTGGTGCGCGATATGGTGAGTGGCGAAATCAGCCGGCACTCGGCGCACGCGGTGGTGCTGGCAACGGGCGGCTATGGCAACGCTTTCTTCCTTTCCACCAACGCGATGGGCTCCAATGTCACGGCGTCGTTCCGCGCGTACAAACGCGGCGCGGCGTTTGCAAATCCGTGTTACACGCAGATTCATCCCACTTGCATTCCGGTGAGCGGCGAGCATCAGAGCAAGCTCACGTTGATGAGCGAATCGCTCCGGAACGATGGCCGCGTGTGGGTTCCCAAAAGCCAGGCGGTTGCGGAAAAAATTCGCAAGGGCGAGCTGAAGGCGAGCGATGTGGCGGAGGGGGATCGCGATTATTATCTCGAGCGCAAGTATCCCAGCTTTGGCAATTTGGTGCCGCGCGATGTGGCGTCGCGCAACGCAAAGGAAGCGTGCGATGAGGGCCGCGGCGTGGTGGGTTCGGGGTTGGGCGTGTATTTGGATTTTGAGGATGCCATCAAACGGTTGGGCGAAGGCGCGGTGCGTGAACGATACGGAAACCTTTTCGATATGTACGAAAAGATTACCGGCAGTAACGCGTACCAAAATCCGATGACCATTTTCCCCGCTGTGCATTACACGATGGGCGGGCTGTGGGTGGATTATAATTTAATGAGCAACGTGCCGGGCTTGTATGTGGTGGGCGAGGCGAACTTCTCTGACCACGGCGCAAACCGCTTGGGCGCCAGCGCGTTGATGCAGGGCTTGGCGGACGGGTATTTTGTGTTGCCGTACACGATCGGCCAATACCTCGCCGAGGTGGGGCCGGATGACCGGACTGATACGAATTCGGCTGAGTTTGTCGGCACGGAAGAAACCGTGCGGGCGCAGATTGACAAGTTGTTATCCATCAAAGGCAAGCGCACGCCCACTTCGTTTCATCGCGAGCTAGGGCAGATTATGTGGGACAAATGTGGGATGGCGCGGAGCAAGGCTGGGCTCGAGGCGGCCATTAAAAAGATTCCGGAGTTGCGCGCTGAATTTTGGGACAACCTCAATGTGCCCGGCGAAAACGGTTCGCTCAATCAAAGCCTCGAGCAGGCTGGGCGCGTGGCGGACTTTCTCGAGTTTGGCGAATTGATGTGTCGCGACGCGCTGCAACGCGAGGAATCCTGTGGCGGCCATTTCCGCGAGGAACACCAAACCCCCGAAGGCGAAGCCAAGCGCGACGATGAAAACTTTTCCTTCGTCGGTGCGTGGGAATACAAAGGCGAAAACCAAACGCCCGAGCTTCACAAAGAGAATCTTGTGTACGAGGAAGTAAAGATGACGCAACGCAGTTACAAATAAAGGACAAGCTGATGGATTTGAAACTCAAAGTTTGGCGCCAAGATAATGCGGACGATGTCGGCCGCTTCGAGGAGTATCAAGCCCACGACATCAGTCCCGATATGTCCTTCCTCGAAATGCTCGATGTCGTTAACGAAGGGCTTATTGGATCGGGCAAAGAACCGATCGCATTTGATTCCGATTGTCGGGAAGGTATTTGTGGCTCCTGCTCGATGGTTATCAATGGCACGGCGCACGGTGGGCAAAAAGGCACGACGGCGTGTCAGTTGCATATGCGGCATTTCAGCGATGGGATGACGATCACCATTGAGCCTTGGCGCGCGACGGCGTTTCCGGTGCATCGTGATTTGGTGGTGGATCGCACAGCGTTCGATCGTATTCAGCAGAAGGGCGGCTTCATCAGCGTGCGCACTGGCAGCGTTCCTGATGCCAACGCTATCCCTGTGCCCAAGGACGAATCGGATCTCGCGATGGATGCCGCACAATGCATCGGCTGCGGCGCGTGCGTAGCTGCCTGCAAAAATGCCAGTGCGATGCTCTTTGTCGCCGCTAAGATTTCCCATCTCAGCCTCGTGCCGCAGGGCCAACCCGAGCGCGAACGCCGCGCGTTGGCGATGGTAAAGCAAATGGACGACGAAGGATTCGGGAACTGCACCGTCACCGGCTCGTGCGAAGCCGTTTGTCCCAAGGAAATCTCGCTCGATTTCATCGCCCGAATGAATCGCGAATACGGCCGAGCCTTGATCAAAAAAGGCACGATTTAACGCGCCCTTTCCCCTTGCCAACCCGCCCCCATGGCGTAGCCTTTTGCTTTCCGCAAACTGGCTTATGAAAAATCATTTATCCCGTCGTCAATTCGTTGGCGCCACTGCAGCCTCGGCGGCTGCGGCGGTAGCTTTCCCCTCCATCCTTCGCGCGCAGGATACGCAGAAGAAAATTACCGTGGGCGTTATCGGGCTCAGTCGCGGGATGGGGCATGTGTTGAAATACATCGAGGCGTCGAATTGCGAGGTGGGGTATTTGTGTGATGTGGATTCGCGGCGGGTGGCCAGTGGGATGAATCGTGCGAAAGGGCCGTTGGAGAAGGTTCCGCAAACGAAAGCACCGCAGGGCATCGATGATTTCCGGCGCATTTTGGATGATAAATCGATTGATGCTGTTTCGATTGCCGCGCCGAATTTTTGGCATACCACGATGGCGATTCTCGCGATGGAAGCGGGCAAGCACGTGTATGTGGAAAAACCCGGTAGCCAAAACAGTCGCGAGGCGGAGTTGCTGGTCGCTGCGTCCCGCAAATATAAAAAGAAGGTGCAGATGGGCAACCAGCGCCGGAGCCAGCCGGGCATCATCGAGGGCGTGGAGCGCGTGAAGGCGGGCGAGATTGGCAAGCCGCTGTACGCGCGCTGCTATTATAACGGCTCACGCGGCAGCATCGGCAAAGGGAAGTTTGTGGACGTGCCGGCGTGGCTCGGCAAAAAAGGCTGGGAACGCTGGCAAGGCCCGTGCCCTGAGCGGCCATACAAGGACAACCTTGTGCATTATAACTGGCACTGGCACTGGCACTACGGCGGCGGCGAAATGCAAAACAACGGCCCGCACTTTTTGGACGTGGCGCGTTGGGGGTTGGAAGTGGATTATCCGAAGCGCGTGACCATGAGCGGCGGCCGGTATCACTTTGATGACGATCAGGAAACGCCCGACACCGCGTACGCGGTTTACGATTACGGCGACGTCGGAATTAGTTGGGACCAAAGCAGTTGCCACCGCCGCAAGCCCGAGCCGCATTCTTTCGTGACGTTTTATGGCGATACCGGCCAACTGGAAATCCACGGCGCCGGCTACAAACAATTCGACAAAGCCGGCAAAGAGGTGAAGGCCAACCCCGGCAAATGGGACGACGGCTTCCACTTCGGCAATTTCCTCAACGCCATACGCACCGACGATCCATTGAACTCAGAAATTGCTGACGCCCAAATCAGCACTCGCCTAACCCACCTCGGCAACATCGCCCATCGCACCGGCGGCGCGATTGACGTGAACCCTAAAACCGGAAAAATCACCGGCAACGAGACCGCCGTGAAAAAATACTGGGGCCGCGAGTATCGGAAGGGTTGGGAACCGAAGGTTTAGTTACGCCACTGCTTCGACGCATCGCTCACAAATTTCCAGGTGCTCTTCGTGTTCACCCACGCTGGTTTCCCAGCGCCAGCAGCGGGTGCATTTTTCGCCGTGGGCTTTGGTGACAGTGTAGCTGGCGGTCGCAGCGAATTTGTCCTCTACTAGTTCGAGTTGGGAAATATTGATGAGTTCGCGGAGGGTTTCGGCGTGGGCTTGGGCTGTGGCGAGGTCAGCGGCCCGAATGGTGACTCGGGCTTCGAGGGCTTTGCCGATT
>JAPKEI010000235.1 GCA_028872685.1 Verrucomicrobiota bacterium
TTCCGTGATGAACATGAATTCCATGATTACTATGGGCGCATTTGGGATGGGGTTGGTCCAAGTAGTCTTTATCGTGAATTTCTTTTGGAGCATTCGTAATGGTGAGAAAATCAAAAACGACAACCCCTGGAAAGCCACCACGCTGGAATGGCAAACTCCCACGCCACCTCCGCACGGAAACTTTCTCACTGAACCCAAAGTGTATCACGGCCCTTACGAATACAGTAATCCGGACGTGGACAACGGCGAAGACTTCCTAACCCAAAACGATCCACATAAGTCTGCCAGCGAAGAACAAAAAAGGGCAGAAGGCTAACCCAATTTACTGACTGAAATGGAAATCCCGTATTACGATAAAGAACGACCCGACACCGGCCTATACAACGGTAAAGCGGGCATCTGGCTATTTCTGGCCTCGGAAGTGATGCTCTTTGGTGCACTGTTTTCCGCCTACGTGCTGCTGCGCGTGGGTGCGGAGCCTGGTACTTGGAGCATGGGGCTAATGAACCAATGGGTGGGCGCATTCAACACGCTCATTCTCATCGCCTCCTCCGCCACTATCGTGATGGCATGGGTGTGCTTGAAACTTAATGACTGGAAAGGTTTCCGCAAATGGAAATGGGCCACCGTCGTATTCGCCTTCATCTTTCTCATCGTAAAATGGAGCTACGAATGGCCGGCCAAATTTACGCATTATGATGTGACCTTTGTTAGCAATGAATCCGCCGCCAAAGTTTACACGGATGTTCTGGGTCCGAAGTTCGACGAAAAACAGTCTGATGTCTGGCAGAAACGTTTTGACCCGCTAAAGAAGGACAAAGAACAACCCTCCGCTACACAGGTGAAATTAAAAGACAAGCCTCTGGATGGACACATCGTGGGCTACATCGATTCTGAGGGCGTAAAACATAAAGTAGGTGCAGCATGGGGAATTCCTTTTTGGAGCCATGCTTTCGCTTGGCGACATGACCGCAAGAATATCGAGAAGGAAAAGGACAAGAGCATTCGATACGACGAGGATGGCCGGCCAGTTTACAAAGAGGGGCACTTCAGGGATACCTTTCGCGATAAGGATATTAAAGCCATCATCCTAGTTCCCGCTCACGGCACATGGGATACCAAAGAAAAACATGCCAACAGCGGCACAGTTAAATACGCTGAAGCCAAACACGATGGCGGCCATGCACATAGCGATGAGCACGGACACACAGTCACCATCGCGCGCGAAGACATTAGCCGCTTGTCTAGCTACGAACCTGCGCACAGCACTTTTTTTGCAACATATTACACGCTCACCGGCTTGCACGCATTGCACGTATTGGGCGGCATCTTGGTGATGCTGTACCACCTGCTGCCCGTGAGCCGTCGTGTGTACGAAAAGAATCCCGTCCAGTTTACCAACCGCATTGAGATCACGGGCCTGTTCTGGCATTTTGTCGACTTAGTCTGGATCTTTCTGTTCCCCATCCTGTACCTTATGTAGAATTGGCTTATGTCAGACGAACATTCACCTGAATATTATAAGAAAAAATTCATCCCGCTGATTTATTTAGTGGGCGGGATTCTCATCGGCGGCACAATCATCACCTTCGCGGCGGACAAGATGGGTATTGCTGAAAAATGGGGGTTCGTAAACGCCCTCATCTTTGCCCTGTCCGTGGCAGTGGTGAAAGCCAGCGCGGTGATTTATATTTTCATGCACTTGAAGTGGGATATTAAATTAAAGACCATTTCAATAACACTTGGGTGCACCGTGATATTCTTAATCGGCATGATGGCGCTCACGGTGGGAAGTGAAATCGATTACTTTAAGCCCGGACACGAAGAAAACACATGGAACCATGTTAGCCAACCCGAACAAGAACCAGTGCCGACGGAAAAATAATGTCACTCAAAGCATTCCATCTCGTATTTGTAATTGCATCAATCCTGCTTGGATTGGGCGTAGGTGGCTGGGGGGTTCAGGAATACCGCACCCAAGGCGAACTAGGGTCATTGGTGATTGGGGTTATCTTCTTCGCTATGGGCATCGCCCTTTTCTTTTATGGACGAAGGATGCTAAAAAAAACCAAAGACATTGGCTACCTCGCCTTGACAGTAATGTTTATGCTGGAACAAAACGCAAGAGCCTGTGCGACATGTTTCGGTGAGTCCGATGCACCAATGGCTGACGGCATGAATGCGGGCATCTTCACGCTGCTCATTGTTGTGGGCGGCACGCTGGCGGGCATCGCCGGATTTTTTATTTACATCATTCGCCGTGGAGCACGAATGTCGAACCTGGAGCTCCAAGGAGATTCCCCAACTATTTAATTTTTCATGAACAAAAAGTATATTGGTCTTATTTTTGGTGCCATTATGGGCGTGGCGGTGGCGGTGTATCTCGTGAACTCTAAAAAGGATGAAGGCACGAATACATTTACCGCCTTTGATCCGACGGTGGAATATACGATGACCGAGTTGTTCAAGTCGCCCCCACCTATCACTGAGCATGGCAAAAATGTCGACCGCGTTCTGGTGTTTGTGCATGTATTGATGGGCGTGTTATTCGTGGGATGGAGCCTTTATTTCCTTTATTGCATATTCATATTTCGTGAGTCCAATCACCCGAAGGCCGATTACCACGGCGCACGCTCTAAATTCTGGACCACTTTAGCAGAGTATGGCGTGATTGCCGCTGAAGTGGTCTTAATCGTTTGCTTCGCAATTCCTCTTTGGGCGGAGGTGATGAATGACGAAGAACTCGCGAAGATCAAGGCCAACGCAAAGAATGGAAGCGGTTTGGAAATCCATATTCTTGCAAAACAATTTGACTGGAGTGCGCGCTACGCCGGAAACGATAATAAATTTTCTCAACAGGGCATTCGGTTTGCTGACAAATCAAACAACCCTTTCGGCCTCGACCCAGATGACACTTCAATTGATGACGTTGTGGTTCTGTCCGCCAAAGATCGCAAAGGCGCAATCGTGGTGCCGGCGGATACGGCTGTGGCATTAAAGATCACCTCAATGGATGTGATTCATTCCTTTAAGGTGCTGCCGTTGCGGGTTTGCAAAGACGCCATTCCAGGACTGCAGTTGCCTATTCATTTTGAAGCAAAAACAAAATATCTTGACCCCAACGAAGAAAACAAAGATGGCGAACATGTTTTCCTCATCACCTGCGCTCAGCTCTGCGGGGATGGTCATGGCTCGATGAATGGCTACCTCAAAGTGGTCAGCAAAACAAAATTCCAGGAATGGATAAAGACGAAGAGTGATGCGACTCAACAAGCACGCCGCAAAAACCTTGCGGCGGTGAAATAACTGTTCACTCCGAGTTGGCGATGGCCGATCGCGACACCAAGCAAATCATCAAATGGAGCCTGTTCGGCTTTATCATCGTTCTAGTTGTCGCCAATTTTCTGTTAGGCACGCACGAAAAACGAACACCTTCCGGCCAACCAGTATTGCCGGTGAGCACCAACCAAACCGCATTGCCAAAAATCAGCACGATCAACCCTTTCAGTCTCACCAATCAGTTCGGCAATAAAATCACACTCAACGACATGAAGGGTCGGCCGTGGTTGGCTGATATTATTTTCACTCGCTGCCCCACCGTGTGTCCGCGCATGACGCAAACGCTTGGCGAATTACGCGCGGAGTTGCCACCCGCGCTCCGCTACGTTTCACTCACCACTGATCCCGGAAACGACACGCCGGCGGTAATGAAAGCTTTCGCTGAGGCCCATGGCAGCAATGATTCGGGCTGGCATTTCCTCACCGGCCCTAAGGCAGATCTCATGAGATTGGCCATTGACGATTTAAAACTTATTTCTGTTCCAAAGGGGAAGGGTAAGCGCGACAACCCCAATGACCTCTTTGTGCACAGCAGCCTTTACATACTTGTGGATGCAAAAGGGCGCGTTCGAAAATCGTTTGAACACGACGCGACAAATCTCCTGCAACAAGTGAAAGTAACACTCAAACAATTGGATGCTGAAAATGACCGTTGACCAAATGCCCGCAATCAATGCCTCGCTCAATGGACTTGCATCCGTTTTTCTTTTGCTTGGCTATGTTTTTATCAAACAAGACAAGCGCACCGCTCATAAGCGTTGCATGATTGCGGCCTTCAGCACCTCGGCCATTTTTCTTGCGTGTTATCTTTGGTATCATTACGCCTCACACGCACACACGGTGCTGCGGCATCCCGATGCTTGGGTTAACTATCTCTACTACTTAATCCTCATCACCCACATCATTTTAGCAGTGGTCATCTTGCCGATGGTTTTTATCACGATAAACCACGCCCTGCGCCAGCGTTTTGATAAACACCGCCGCATTGCGCGTTGGACGTGGCCTATTTGGATGTATGTTTCTGTCACGGGCGTAGTGGTGTACTTGTTTCTATATGTTTTATTTACTGAACACACAGAAAAGAAATTGAAAATTGGTGGCACTCAAAAAGCGCCCACCGAAGAAACAGAAAACGGTCGATGAAGGCCATCGTTCACCCGAGCCAATCTCCCGCGCGGGTGGAGGCGCAACGGGCCGATTGCCTGCGACAACGAAGCGTAGCCGCCAAATTTCACTACGAAACCCCCCGGCAGGCCGAGCTGTGGTTGAAACTCCATGCCCAATACGCGCCTCCCTCTGACGTGACCGCCACCTACGAGGCTGCAGCCAAGGCACTGGCGGACACATGGCCGCATTCAGACGGGGCCCTGATTGCCATCGGCTGTGGCGGTGGTGAAAA
>JAPKEI010000236.1 GCA_028872685.1 Verrucomicrobiota bacterium
CCGAGGTCAATCCCGATGCCCCCGGCATCGGCGACTATCGAAAACGAAAGTTCGACTGAGGAAATCAAACTAATTGAAGTTCCAAGGCTGGATTGTATGCCTGTCAACGTCACCACCCCTCTGCGAGAATTTTCTGCAGGTCTCTGAACTCTTTGGCGTGATCAATCGCCTTGATGGTGTCGTGGATAAGCACCGCGTAGCGTATACGGAACGGTTGACCTTTTTTGACCCAGGTTTTCACGTAGGGTTCGCGGCGTTCCTTGGGTTGTTTGGGAAATGGGTTGGCCACCAGCACGCCGTAGTCCCGGCTATGTGACCAGCATGGGCGCGGGTTATCGGCCGCTGGCACAATCATCAGGCCGATTTGTCGTTTGTTGATCTTGCCAGAGTAATCGATCCATCGCATCGGCCTGCCCCAAGTCCCGGTACCGTTTTTTTCGCCGCGGTCGTTGATGATGGTTCCAGTGCCGCCTTGCACATTTAGGGGAGTAGCGACCCGGATTGCCAGGCCACTTTCTTCCTGATCCCCAAAATAAAAATCGCGTTTATCGTTTTGAAATGTCGAATCCCACAACAGTAACATCCCGGTCTCATGTCGGCGGAATTCGATTCGGTTTATCTCACGACATATCTCACTGTTTCCATCAGACGTCAGGTAACGATTACGGACAACGAAACTGGCACGGCCTTTCCCAGCTTTCGGTTTATCCACGAATCCGTCATGCAATACCTTGGCCTTGAGCCGCCAATAATCCTGCCCGTCTAGATGCCCAAAACCCATCCAGATACCCGGATGCATCACAGGATGGTCGCCGCCGTCGTTGGGCATTGGTGGATAGTTGCGCGTGACTTGGATGCCGGTGTGCGTGTGGACGTTGATGAACGCACGGCGGGTGAGCTGCGGATGGTCGAGTAGGTATTCGGTGATTTTGCGGCCATCGAGCCGGAGGGTGACACGGTCCTTTTGCTGAGTGAATGCAAAGCCGGTGGTCTTCGGGGTAACGGTTTGGGGCTTGGTTTTTTGATTTTGAAGATAGGCGATGAGGTCGGCGACTTGTTGTGGTTGGAGAATCGCCCCAAAGGTCGGTGGCATGGCGGAAGTCTTGAGGGCTTGGCGGGATTGAATGTCGCGCTGAGCAATCCTAGCCACGGTGCCATTGGGCAAGGCTAGTTTCACGGATTGACCGGTTTCGGCGAGCACAATGCCAGCCACCACATCGCCTGACTTTTTGGTGAACACCCGCAATGCAAAGCCCTCGGTGATTTCCGAGTTTGGCTCTAGGATGGATCGGATAAGCCCATCCGCATCCGCACGGGAGCCGATGTCCGCGAGATCGGGTGCGAAGATGTTGCCGTTGTTTTCCAGTTGATGGCAAAGGGCGCAGTTGGCACCGCCGCGCGCGTGAAAGAGCGCCTGGCCACGATCGGCACTGGCATTTTTTAAAAGTGGGAGAACCGCCGCGGCTGTGGTGGTCACGATGGGTGGAGCCAAGAGCTTGGGCCGGATGATGACGAGGTAATTTGACTTGCGCGCCTTCACGCCCTCGGAGTTGCCACCGAGTGTGAATTTGCCTGAAGGGAAATCCGCCATGTAGATTCGATGCCGTGCATCGTCGGTATGCAGTTGAAGTTGCGTCGGTTTAAAACGAGCATGCGCCCAAGTGGGCAACCCGCCGCCACGGACGTCATCGGCTAAAAAAACCGTGGACGGATGGCGAAGTGTCAACGTCAGCACTCGGTCACCCCCGGCCTCGGCGTCGTGATTGCGGCCTTGGATGAAAGTTTCGCCAGCAAACCCGGAGGGAAGTTCGAGAATGCGGTATCGGCGGTCAACATACGCCAACGCACCCACCTGCAGCCGTGCCTCGCGATAACCAGGCGACTGGTGTGCCTCGATTTTTGACACCACCGAAACCAGCGGCTGGACGGACACCGCCACGCCCTCCGGCGTAACTTTAAGAGATGGTCCCTTGATGATGGCAGCCGCCTTGCCGCCCAGCCGGCGCTTGGCCAATGCCGCAGTTGAGGGGTCCGTGTCCTTGGCCAAAAGCCGCAACGCCTCCGGAGCCAGCGCATCCTCCTCCAGCAAACTCAACAACGCCCCGCGGCGCACGCCCGCGCGTTGGTCGTCCAACATCGCCTTGCGAGCTTCCGCCGGAGCGGTTTCGCGCAATGCGCCCCACGCGGTGTAAAACACCATGCGGTCAGTTTCCCGGGCCAACAGGTTGAGCACGTCCGCGTGCCAGCTATTGTGTCCCGCCTCACGAATGGCCAGCAAAGCCTCGCGCCGTATGCGCGGCTCGGTATCGGTCAATGCCGCGCGCACCGTGTCCGGCAGAGGCAGTCCCCTCGGATGCCGCGCACACCATGCAAGAATGCGCAACGACTGCAGCCGCAGGTTCAGCGACTTAGCATCCCGCACCACCGAGCCAAACATCGCATGCAGTCGCGCGTTGTGCGGCTGGATTCGGCCAAGTGTCCAAGCCGCCCACGTCTCGAGACTCGTTTCATTTTTGGCATCATCGCGCAGCGCATCCATCAACGGGCCAATCATCCCTTCCTTGCGCCGCACTAATTCCTCCGAGGCATTCGCGCGCCAAACGGGCAAATGACTACCGAGGTCGGCCAGTAATTCCCGCACGCTCCAGTCCTTTAATGGCTTTGCGATTTTGGATTCTGGTTTAAAAACAGCTTTCACTCCCTTGGGCCACAGTCGGTAAATGCGGCCTTCATTTTGTTGGTTGCCATTGGCCATCTTTGCGCCGTACTCACGCCCCCAGCTGGAAATCCACACTGCGCCGTCCGGTCCCACCTCGATGTCCACCGGGCTGAACGATCGTCCCCCACTCTTGCCCATCGTGCGCCCGCCGCCGGCGTGGGCGAACAAGTCAAATTTTTCCTTCTCCGGTTTCAGCCGTGCGCCGTCCCATTTGGGGCGGTAAATATAAACCTGCCGGCGTAGCCAATCGTTGATGAGAAACACACCGCGATATTTTTCCGGCCACGAAGGCACGCTGCAAAATATCACGCCCGTGCCCGAGCCTTCAAAGAGTGGCCCGGCTGCCGGCGCAGTGGGCAGATGGCGGTCACCCTTCCAATCGTAACTCCACGGGTGACCCCAGCCAAAATGCGCGCCATAAAAGGGGGAGAAGATTTTGTCGCCATGCGTCTGGTCGTTGTCTGTGCCGAGCCACGTGAAGCCGTCGTCAAAGCAGATGTCCCATGGATTGCGAAAACCGCGCGAAAAAATTTCCAGATTTTTGCCATCCCCATCACAACGCAAAATGCCACCCTCGCGCCCCCAGTCATCGGCGGGGTCGTGATAATTTTTCTGGTAATTCGCTGCGTTAAAAATCTTAGGCGCTGGAAAATCCGGCGCGTCCGGCGCCTGCACGCCCCACAACTCGCGAAACGCCCTCGGCGCCACGCGGTCGGGCAATTGTGTTAGCCCCTTCGAGTTGCCTTTGGACATGTACAGCCGACCGTCAGGCGCCCAGTTCAAGCCGTGCAAGCCATGCTCGAGATTGCCAAGATCCGTGTAGAGCCGTATATATTCATCGGCCACCTCGTCGCCGTCGATATCGCGCACCACCGTGAGGTCCGGCGCATTGGCCACCCACAGGCGACCATTCTTCCACGCGAGTCCTTGGATGCTGTTGAAGCCCGTGGCAAACCGCTTGCGGCCCTCAGCCACGCCGTCGTGATTTTCATCCAGCAAAATCCAGACTGAATCCCCCGCCGTCTCCAGCTTGGGCGTACGATACTGCGGCCCCATCCCCACGCAGAGCCGCCCCTTCGCATCAAACGCAATCGCACACGGATTCCGCACCAGCGGTTCTCTGGCGAAAAGCTTGACCTCAAGATCATCCGACACCATCGGAAAATCCGCCGGCGTAGCAGCCAGCGTGCTCAGGAGAAAAATTAACGGCAATAAACGCATCATCCCTTCGCGCGATACGCCTCAATGATGGCAGCATTGTCGGCTGAGGCAAACCCCAATTCCTCAGCGCGCGCCAGCAACTCGCGGTGCGCCGCGCTGAGCGGTGTTTTGGCCTCCAATTTCGCCGCCAGTTCCAGAATCAACCGTACATCCTTATGATGTTGCGCCAATCGCGCCTGGGGTGGCTCGTAATTGCGCGCCGCCATCTTCGACCCCTTTGTCTCCATCACGCCCGAGCTCGCTGGCGTCTGCTTTAATATTTCCAGTGCCCGCTTCGCCTCAAACCCCAATGCCTCCGCCAAGTTCAGTCCTTCCGCCAACGCCGCCCGGTTCAATCCGAGAATTAAATTGTGCACCAATTTAAACCGCGAACCCGCTCCAACGCTACCCACATGAAAGCGTTTTTTAGCTAAGGTCGAAAAAAGAGGTTCCTGTGCCGCCACCACATCCGCCTCGCCACCCAGTAGCAAAACCGCATTCCTCTCGCGCATCTGTACGCTGGAGCCGGCTACATTTGCTTCGAGATAACTTGCACCTTTTTTAGCCAGTCGCACGCCCAAAGCTTCGATCTGTTCCGGATCACCTGTGGTGGTGTCTAGGATACAATGCCGCGCTGCGATTACATCAATCACGTCATCGATCACAGACGCCGCTACGTTGCTGTTAGGCAAACTGAGAAGAACTGTATCGCACTGTTCAAAAACAGCCGAAGCGCTGGGAAACAAATGGACTGCTCCGGATTCAGTTTGCGCAATGTCGTATCCATATATTTCAAACCCAGCGCATGCCAAGCAGTC
>JAPKEI010000237.1 GCA_028872685.1 Verrucomicrobiota bacterium
CAATTAGACACGCTGAACTTGCCGTAACAACGGCGGCCAATTGAGTAGCCCGCATCACCGTCAGCCTTGGCCGGTGGATGGATGCGGACTTTGGTGGGGCTAAGCACCTCCACGATATCATATACTGCAGAATTCGGATTACCCGGTTCGCCATCAAGCTTGGCATCGGGCACGCCGGCTGTGGGAGTGCCCCAGTGCACGTGCAGGTTGCCCAGCTCCTTATAGTTTAGTTTTGTAAAATCCGCCTCGAGATCCTCAAGCACATCGCTGCCTTTCTTGAACTTGCCGGTGCCAAACCATGCGGATGTATTATGCTGCACGGGGTTGGCCCACGCGAGGTAGTCGAACCACGCTTTAGTGGCGATATCCCGGAAGACGGCGCGGCGATTGACGTAGCCCGCTTCGCCTGTTCCGTAGATGTCATTTATCAGTTCGTGGTCGTCTGCAGTGTAGAAGGAGGGCACATGACGATGCCATTCACTCAGGTTGCGGCCACGCGCGAGGTAGGTTTTATAATTTTCCCAAACACCCACCACCGTCGGTGCCTTTTGAACAATGCGTGGTGCCTGTAGCATTGTGTCGAGGCCGACCTGGCGTAGCCAGTCTTTCGGAGAATAATCGCGGCGTTGTTCATAGAGCCAGTCGCCATTGAGGATGGCGAAGTTGATGTCGTCGCGCACCTTTGCATTCAACGTTTTAAACACGGGTACAGTTGGCCCTGCGCTGTCGCCGCCTCCGCCTTGATTGTTACCACAGGCAAACTCGAATTTAAAATTGAAGAGTCCCTTGGGGTTACCCTTCGGATTCTTGAAATCTACTGAGCGCGGCATGGTGCGGAAAGAGCCCTCCAGCTGATGATCAGCGATACGGTAGTAATAACGCGTATTGGGTTTCAGCTTGTCGATCGTGATGATGGCTGTGTTATCACGGGTGATGTCGGTCGTCTCAATCGATGCTTCGTGCGTAAACATTCCTTTCTTGGTGCCGTAAAGAACCCTCACCTTGCCAGGGCGTTCGGTGCGCACCCACAGGCTCATGGAATCGGGTGCGGGCCGGCCAAGCATTGGCCCGTGGGTCACACGCGTCTCGGTGGGCTTGCCATCCCGTAGCTGGGCATGTGTTTCGAGGGCTAGATTCAGGCTTAGTCCAAGCAGAAGGGTAAATGCAGTTTTCATAAATAAAATGCGGTTGCCCGGAAGATAGGGGCAGAATACAGACTGCGCAATACTCCGGTGTTACATGAAGACTCCCCGAAGAAGGAGGGGGTGATTATTCTGAGACTTCGTGGTCATTTCCTCGGACAATACTTTCGTGATGGTGATTTGGCCGAGGGTCACTCTTTTAGCGTAGAAGGCCTGGGCATATTAGCTGCGAAAGGCGCTTTAGTGCGGTGTAGTTCCGTAATAGCCTTCTTGCGAAAGGTAACCAGACGCTTGGCGTGTAACGGATCAAGGGCAAGGTTAGTCAATTCCTCCGGATCCCGATCCAAATCGTATAATTCTTCCATCTCGCCTTTAATTAGATTGCGTACATATTTGTAACGCCCTTCAGCTAACATCACGTACCACGGCACTCCTGGTCCGTGATAGAGCTTCGGATCATCCACTGCGGGAATCTGTGCCGTAACCGACCCATATATCTTGCCTGTGTGGACCAACATAGCCGGAGCGATACGTTTGGATTTGGGGTCTTCCAACAAAGGGCTTAAATCTTGCCCATGCATTTTCCAAGGTAGCGGCAAACCTGCCTGTGCGAAAAACGTAGGCGGCAAATCCACTCCACTCACCGGCTCGGCCACCACCCGTCCGGCAGTCTTTTTGGATTTACTCAGCGGTGGACGGATAATAAGAGGAGCACCCACCGTTGCGTGATAAGGCCCCACTTTCGATTTAAAGCCATGTTGCCCCCAAGCAAAACCTTGGTCTGAGGTAAAAACCACCAACGTATTTTCATCCTGCCCACTTTTCTTCAACGCCTCTAAAACACGCCCGACCCCTTCATCGATCGCCAATACCCCCTCGTGGTATTGTTTGATCCATTCCCGGAGGGGCTTGCCGGGAATATCCCTCATCCCAACTGGCCCTAATTCGCGCACCTTTTTTTCCACTGGCTCCCCCTTCTTGGGCTCCCAGTGTTCCATCTTCTGGACATACTTCGGCTTTCCTGGGCGTGGTGGATAAACATCCTTGGGCAAAGGCACCTTGGCCGCCTTGTGAGCACTCTTATGCCGATCAGCTGGAGTGAAGGGTCCGTGCACAGCCCCGTAACATAGCCAGAGATACCAAGGCTTCTTTGCATCTCGACCTTTGCCATTGATAAAGTCGACCGCCCACTTTGTGTAGTTATCGGTGGTATAACCCTTGACCAATTTTGCGGTGCCCCCGTTGAATTCAGTCAATTGATCGTAATAATAATTCGGTGAGTTCTCCACGTATTTCGGTCGATTCCAAATAATCTGATAATCCCAATCTCGACCAAACCCGCCATCCACACCGGTATGCCATTTCCCAATCTGCGCTGTTACGTAACCATGTTGACGGAACACAGCCGGCCAGAAAGGACACTGTTTGGGATCATAAGCACTCCCGGGGTACTTGCCCTCCATACGCATAGACTCTACTCCATGCTGATGATGACCGGTCAGCATGGTGGCCCGCGATGGCATACACCAGGAACCGATATAAGCCCGCGAAAATCTGACACCTGTTTTCGCCAGGGCATCAATATTCGGGGTCCTCACAAAATCGAATGCGTCCTCATAACACCCTACAGTCCTAGTGGATTGATCATCGGTATAAATGAATAAAATATTTGGCCGAGCTGCTGCCGTCAAAAGAAGAGGCAGATACAAACAGAATAGAACTGTGAGTAGAGTTTTCATTACTGAGAGAAGCCTAACTTGCCACCTTGATTCAGGGAAGCTCAGAGAATCCCCATCACCCGCTCCGATTTCGATCTAGCCCATTATATTAAGATTTATCGGACGTAAATTTGATTTCGTTTTGTTGGTGATCATTTTTTGATGTTTTCGCGTATGAAGGCTGGGCGGTCAGTGGTGATCCCTTGGAAGCCGGTATTTTTAAGTTGGCGGGCTTGGGTGGGGGTGTTGATGGTCCAGGCAAAAAGGCCGAGTTTTTGACGGCGGGATTGGGTGCGGATTTGGCGGAGGTAGGCGGCGTAGGCCGCAGTGTTGATTTGGCCTTTGAAGCCGATGTTGATGCCGTCGAGGTGGGCGGCTTTGGCGTCGTCGATGGCAGGGGCAATGGCGGGCCATTGGGCGGTCTCGGGGTTTTGTTTTAAGTGTTTGAGGTAAAACACTTCAAGCGCAGGCAGGCGTTTTTTGGCGGCGGTGCAGACTTCGAGTGAGAAGGCAATGATGGCGGTTTGGGCGGCGGGAGTTTTGGTTTTGGCCAATAGTGTTGCAAGGGGCGGGACGATCTCGGGGCCGCATTTGATTTCAATGAAGAGGCGTTTGCTTTTTGGTATGGTTTTTAAAACTTGTTCGAGCGAGGGGATGGGTTCGCCTTTCCATTTGGTGGCTTTCCACGCGCCGGCGTCTAGCTTGCGCAGTTGCGCCCAGGTTTGCTCGTGCACGAGACCGCGGTGGCCGGTGGTGCGGCCGGTGTCTTGGTCGTGAATCACGACGATTTTTTTGTCGCGCGAAAGGTACACGTCGATCTCCACGGCATCGGCGTTACGCTTCCACGCGAGGTTCACGGCAGCAAGGGTGTTTTCCGGCGCGTCATGCGAGGCCCCGCGATGGGCAATGATTTCCACGGCAGGGAGCGCAGGAACAAGGATGAGCAGGATGGACAGGATGGTGAATTTCATGTTGTGACTGCGGCGGCTGGCTCGGCCGATTTATTTCCGGCGAATCACTTCACTAATGGCTTGGTAGACTTCTGTCTTCCAGAGTTGGCCCATGTGGCCGCCTTTTTCGTTGTAGGTGATTTGGTTTGGGAAGTTGGTGCGGAACCAGTTGAGGTGTTCATCGCTGAGGAGGAAGTCGTTGCTGGTGAGGACGAGGTGGAGGCTTTTGGCAGCGGTGGCGCCTGCTTGGCGTTGGCGGAGGTCGCTGGCGTTGGTGAGGGTTGTGGGGGCAATGGCCTGTTGAGCAAGGTGGGGGGTGAGAATTTTGGTGAAATAATCTTCCCAGCTGAGGGCGTTGACGCGCTTATATAAACGGCGGCGGGCGGCGAGGTCGCGTCCGTCGAGGTTGAGGTGGCCGGAGAGGATGGCTTGGCGGAGGGTGATGCGGTAGCTGAGGCCAATCAGATACGATGCTTCGGCATCGGTGAAGGGCATGCCGGCGCCTTGCTTGGGGGTTTGCTTTTGGTTGACGGCAATTTTGAGCAGCGCGGTTTGGCGGAGGGCGCGGGTGTCTTTGCCGGGCGTGCGGTAGAGGCGATCAAGCGCCTTGAGGCCGTGAACGAGGTCGAGGGGCGGATTGATGGCAACGGCGTGTTCGTAAGTATCAGGCGGGCTGGTGGCGGCTAGGTTGAGGGTGTACCATGCGCCCATAGAGAACCCGAGCAACGATTGGCCGGTGACGTGGCATGCAACCTGTTTGGCGGTGAGATGGGTGGTGACGGCTTTTTGGACGGCGCGGATGGCGGCGAGGTCGTGCGGCATATAGCCGGGCAAATAATCGGCGGGGGCACTGCGAATGAATTCCCAGTTAAAATTATTGCTGATGCAGATGACGTGGTAGCCTTCGGTGTGTGCCTGCTCGGC
>JAPKEI010000238.1 GCA_028872685.1 Verrucomicrobiota bacterium
CCCGGCTTGGCAGGCTGTTCGTTTTTCAACTCCGGCTCGTCCTTGGCAATTTGAGCGGGATCACTCCACGTACCAGCACTAGCATGGTTTAATTCCAAGTGCATGTGGTCGCGACTGCCCACTACTTGATAATTCTGGTAGGCCGCCATGAACACGCGGCCATCCGGACGCATGTAGGAGGTCTTGCCGTTTTTCATTTTTGCGTCGCCCGCCGCATTCCGAGTCACCGTGAGGATGCTGGAGGGCACCATTGAATCGCCCCCTAGGCACACACCATAGCTTTGCGCCGTGTGCGAAACATTATAATAATTACGTACCCCCGTTGTGGAGCCACCCGTACTTTTGTTCCATGAGGCTTTCCACCCGTACACATTCACCTGGCCTTGCCAATTGGCGCGTGAAATGCCCCAGCCTTGCTTGCCGTTGGGGCCCACTTCGCGCTGCTGAATGCCGTTGTCGCGTTTAATCGCGGGGTCGCTTGGCGAGTACAGTGTCTTCACTGAGTCCAGCGAATCCATCAAGGACGGCAAATACCACAAGTATTGGATGTAACGCGACATACTCCAACTCGGGTTCAGATTCGTCCACTTACTTTCATCATCATAACGCGCGCCATCCACCGAATCTTTGTAAGCGTGCCGGGCATCCTCGGCCGTCATCATCCACGGGAAACAATCCTCGTAATCGATCGCCGACGTGGTGAAGCCTTGCCCGATCGTCTTCATGTTGCCCGCGCACTTCAGGCGGTTGCTCTTGCGTTTGGCTTTGGCCAGCACGGGCAAAAGCATGCTGGCTAAAATACCGATGATGGCAATCACCACCAACAACTCGATTAACGTAAACCCACGACTTGCTCGTTTCATATCCATAACTCCTCCGAAAGGTTGGCCACGTAACACGGGCTAATTCTATAAGCAAAAATGATGCCATTGTGTCATAAGGAATCAACCCCTAATTTCCACTAAAAAACGGCCTTCAAATCCACGGGTATTCCCAATAATCACCAATAATTCGCCATTCATCACAATTATCACGCACGCCTTCTTGCCTCCCGTTGTGCCGCGCTGTATCCTTCGCCCATGAAGCACACCTTTTTGCTGGGCGCACTACTCCTTTCGATCCCACTTACTGCCGCTGAGAAAAATTCCTTGCCTCTTTTCAATGGCAAAGACCTCACCGGCTGGACCCAAAAAGGCGGCAAAGCCAAGTACGCCGTGAAGGATGGAACAATCATCGGCACCGCCGTGAACGGTACACCCAACTCATTCCTGTGCACCGAAAAAATTTATGGAAATTTCATTCTCGAATACGAATACCACTGCGACAACCGCCTGAACTCCGGCGTGCAAATCCGCTCCAATGTTTTTGAAAAAGACACCGCCGCGAAACTCGGTAACGGCAAAACCCGCAAGATCCCAGCCGGCCGCGTACACGGCTATCAGGTTGAGATCGATCCCAATAAACCAGACCGCATGTGGAGCGGCGGCATTTACGACGAAGGTCGGCGCGGTTGGCTCTATCCCGGCCAGCGCGGCGGAGACGCCAAGACTTTTACCCAAGTCGGCCAAAAAACTTACAAACCCGACCAATGGAACAAAGTCCGAGTCGAATGCCGTGGCGACTCCATCAAAACTTGGCTCAACGACACGCCCCGCGCCAATTTCAAAGACGATCTCACCGCCCGTGGCTTCATCGCCCTGCAAGTCCATGGCATTGGCGGCAAAAAAGAACTTGCTGGTGCCCAAGTCAAATGGCGCAACCTACAAATCAAGATTTTAAAATAATCGGCCGGTGAATCTACAAGACAAATCAGCCCTCATTACCGGCGCATCCCGCGGCGTCGGTGCCGCCACCGCTCTCCAACTCGCCCAAGCCGGCTGCCGCGTGGCCATCAACTACCACCAATCCGCCGACCGCGCCCAAGCGGTCGCCGACCAATGCCGCAAAGCCGGCGTAGAAGCCATAGTCATCCAAGGCGATGTGGCTGAGGATGCCGCCTGCCGCACGATGGTCCAAAAAACAATGGACGCATTCGGTGAGCTGGACGTTCTCGTCAACAACGCCGGCACCACGCGCTTTATTGATTTCCCGGATCTCGATGCCGTTACCGATGAAGACTGGGATCGCATCCTCGCTGTTAACCTCAAGGGCCCTTTCCAAATGACCCGCGCCGCGCACGAAGCCCTCGCCACTGGCGATGGTGGCGTCATCGTCAACGTCGCCAGCATTGCCGGTATTGTCGGCGCCGGCAGCTCCATCCCCTACTGCGCCAGCAAAGCGGCGCTCATTGTTATGACCAAATCCCTCGCGCGCACCCTCGGCCCTACAATCCGTGTCAATGCCGTCGCTCCCGGCTTCATTGAGGGAGAATGGCTCCAGCAAGGCCTTGGCGAAGACTACGAAAAAGCAAAACAAAACAGAGCCGCCGGCAACATCCTCAACGCCGTCAGCACCCCCGAAGACATTGCCGCCGGTATCCTCACCATGGCCACCGCCTCCAAAACCACCGGCCACACACTGGTGGTCGACGCCGGCGATACCCTTGGCCCCCGCATCGTGCAAGGATTGAAGTAAAACCCCCACTTGCGCAGAGGGTGGATTTCGTGGTTTATTGGGGGCAGACACCATGTCGAATTATTTGATTCATGCTGGTGGCGCGGGCTTTTTGCTCGTGCTGGCGCTTAACCACTTGGCCGGCAACGATTGGGGGACCTCGATCATGCGCGGCTGCGTGGCGGCGCTCGCCTTTGCAATGCTGGCGCGTTGGTTCATGCGCGGGGTGTTCTCGGAATTGCACTTGAGCCTGTACGAGCAGCAAATGAGACCTCAACCGAGTGCTGAAGCACCGGACGCTGATGCGCCACAGGAAACTCCGCCGGCAGAAGATTAAGCCGCCAGTTATTTAAATAACTGTTTATAATCGACTTCACGGGGTTCCTGCGACATCCTCCACCCATGGAAAACATGAGGCAACCTCAACTCTCGATCTCCGAATCCTTATTTGGTTCGGTGGAACTGGATGAGAGCCGTTCGGCGACAATTAAAAAAACATATCTGCTCCTGGGCCTTAGCGTGTTGTGCGGCGTGGGAGGCGGATATCTGGGAGCCAACACCCCGGCGATCCGTAATCTTTTCACCGGATGGATCGGTTGGATTCTGGCAATGGTGGCGTTGAACGCCATCCCGTACATTGCCATGGCATGCCGGCGTAATCCCGTACTCGGCACGTTGTCCATCATGGGCAATGGTTTTGTGGCGGGGCTCGTCCTCGCACCAATTCTATATCTAGCAAGCCGTTTTGCGCCGAACGTGGTGCCGAGCGCGCTGTTGCTCACATTAATCACCTTCATGGGCGTGACGGCGGCAGTGATGTTAACCGGAGCACGATATTCGGCCCCCAAGGGGATCATGTTCGGCCTGTTCTTTGCCTTTATTGGGGTGGTGGTTTTGAACATGTTCATGCACATGCCCATTCTAGGCCTGGTGATCGCCCTGATCATCGGCATCATTGGCGTATTGATTTTGGTGCACGCCACCAGTCAGGTTTTGAATAATCCTGAATTTGATGAACCTGTGGTTGGTGCGGTGATGCTCTTCTCGGGCTTGTTCAACATATTTGTGGCGCTGCTTCACATCCTGCTGGCATTTGGTGGGTTTGGAGACGACTAGTACAAGCAATCGAACAAAGTCTTGCACGGTTCCCTGCCTTAGGCACAATGGCGCCGAACCGTTTTTTAACCTCACACCCCTTAAGTAAGAAGCTGTACTGACATGAAAAAAACCCTCTTTTCCGTAATCGCCTGTAGCCTGCTGATGCCCGCCTTGGCGGACGACCCCAAAATCCCACGCCAACCTTCGCCCAAGGGCGCCAAGGTAATGATCATTCTCCCGCGTGATGGCAAAACCGTAAAGGGCCCGGTGCGAGTAGCCTTCGGCATCAAGGGTATGGGTGTGTGCCCAGCAGGGCTGGTGCTGCCCGATGGCAAGCCGAAGGAGAACACAGGCCATCATCATTTGCTGGTGGACACAGAAAAGCTGCCGTCGTTGGGGCTACCATTGGTTGCCTCCAAAACATTGTTGCATTTCGGCGGTGGCCAGACGGAGGTGACGCTGGATCTTCCTCCGGGCAAGCACACGTTGCAACTGGTGTTTGCGGATTACGCGCACATCCCGCATAACCCGCCGGTGGTGTCCAAAAAGATCACGATCACCGTGGCCCCCAAGGGTGCGAAAAAATAATCCTGTTTTTTGACAAAGGCGGCGGGATATTCCGCCGCCTTTTTTGTGCCCGCTTTTATGACTATTCGTTGCCTTTGTTACGCAGCATTTTCCAACTCCAAAGGTAGCCGAATGTGCCGAGGACGATGAAGAGTACACCCACGCCACCAATGGGTTTGAGATGCATAGTCGGCTCGTGTGTCACGCCATTGGCCATCAGCACAATGCCAAACAAAAACATCATCACGCCCCCATTGCGCATGCGACGCAGGGCAAGGCGGCGGCGATCGATGGTGGAGGGGTTATCCCGATCAGGATCCGCCCAGCGCTGAACTTCCGGCCGAGGGGCATCGCAATGCGGGCAATTCTCGCGACCAGCGAGGACGGTGCGTTTGCATGAGGGACATTTGCGCGATCGCGCCATCG
>JAPKEI010000239.1 GCA_028872685.1 Verrucomicrobiota bacterium
CGGTTTCGCCAGGAAATTCACCCGCTTGGTCCGTGATGATAAGCGATGCCCCCAGATCAATGGCAGTCGCCGCGAAGTCATTGCCGTTCACACGTGTGCCAGGCAACGCAATGAACGCTGTACCCGGAGTGACTCGACGAGAATCGTACGCAAGGCCGGTGATGGTTGAAGTGAGTTGGCCGCGCACGATTTCGTGCGGCAAATCATGAAGCAACTCAATGCCGGTCATGACTCAACGCGGTTGAGGTTGATTGCCGGAAACTATCGAACCTTGTTGCACGAGGTCCGGCTTCAATCCGAGATATGCGGCAGTGCGTTCGGCGATGGCTTTGAAGACCGGCGCAGCGGTGAGTCCACCGTAGTAGTCCCCCTTCGGTTCGTCCATCGAAACGAGGATGCACAACGCCGGTTCGTTGGCGGGAAAAAACCCCACGAACGAGGCATAGTATTTTCCCGGGAGATAACCGCCGCGTCCAGCTTTTTGGGCGGTGCCGGTTTTGCCGGCCACGGTGTAGTATTGAAGCGCAGCGCGTTTGGCGGTGCCGCCCGGCGCCGGCACGGTCTTGAGAGCCTCAGTGGTGGCGCGCGCGGCTTCGGGCGAAACCACCTGCCGCACAGGCTCGGGATGATACTGCACTACCACCCGCCCGCGGTCATTCTCGAGATGATCAATCACCATCGGCCGCATCAACTTTCCGCCATTGGCAATAGCGCTCATCATCATCGCCATTTGTAAAGGTGTAGCGGTTACTTCGTGGCCCATCGGCACGCGGGTGATGGAAAGTTTGTTCCATTTTTTCAATGGATGCACCGTGCCGCGCACCTCGCCAGGCAAACTAATTCGCGAGCGGGCGCCAAACCCAAACCGCTGCATATAAGCGTGCAAACGCGGCGCGCCGAGGCGAAGACCCACCTTGGCCGCGCCGATGTTGGATGACTTGGTGATGATGGCTTTGACCGTGAGGCTACTGTAAGCGTGGTGGTCGCGCAACACGCGCCCGGCGTATCGGAACGATCCGTTTTCACAATGAAACGTGGAGGCAAGGCTAACCATCCGTTCGTTAAGCGCGGCGGCTATGGGGACAATCTTAAAGGTGGAACCGGGCTCAGAAGTGTCGGTAACCGCGCGGTTACGGCGGGTTTCCGGATTGGCAATACCGGGGGCGTTCGGGTCAAAATCGGGCAAATTAGCCATGGCCACAATGGCACCGGTCCTTGGCCGAACGACGATGGCGGTGATACCGAGCGGCTGATGCTTGGCCATCGCCTTGGCGAGCTCGGCCTCGACGATGTGTTGCACTCCGGAATCGATTGTGAGCACCACGTGCAGCCCATTGCGCGGGGCAACATCCTGCTGGCGAAGCGCCACAACTTCCCGCTTGCGGGAATCAGTTTCAGTAACACGCCAGCCTCGGGATCCGACGAGCTTGCTGTCGAGCACGCGCTCGATGCCTTCCTTGCCGCGGTGGTCAACGCCGCCAACAAAACCGAGTACGTGCGCTGCGTGATGTTTGCCGGGGTACACTCGCAACTGATCTTCCTTGCGATCAACAAAAACCGATTGGCGCCGCAAACTCCGGAACGCAAGACGCTGTTTCCGATTGAACTTGGATTCGTCCATTCCCAATCCCATATCGCGCAATGCACCGGCTGCCTGCTCCCACAGTTCACGGGGCACTTTGCGTTTGAGGACGACGTAACGATTAGTGCGAAGGATGCCTTGCTCGTTAAGCATCATTTGTGGTTTGAGTCGCTGGCTCAAGGCTTGTTCATCCAAATCCAGAATGGGCGCCAAGGCATGCGCAACGTGAGGGTGCCATTGGCCAATGAGTGCTGGATCTGCACAGATGGTCTTAACAAATAAACTGGTTGCGAGCAGGTTACCGCGAATGTCACGAATATCACCCCGCCGCGGCTCGCGAATGATTGTGCGAATAGTATTATCGCGCGCAGATGATTGGAGCTCATCATGCCGCAGTACCTGCAGATCGATCAGGCGATAGCCTAGCGCACCGAATGAAAGGAGCATCACGGCGGCAAAAAAGAAAAGCCAACGCCGCGCTCCCTTACGAATTTGAATATTGTCTTTTCCCTCCATTCGCACTTCTCGTCTGGAGGAAACGGCCTAACGGCTGGCTGTACGCAACGGCTGTGGCTGAGTGACATCGATCTTCGCATCCACCAGCACCACGATTTGTTCCGGTCGCGGCACCTCGAGGTCCAGCCCGAGTTGGCGTAAGCGCGCGTCCAATTCCTGCGGGCTCATCAAATACGCCAGCGTATCACCACGGCGTTTATTTTCACGCCGCAAATCCTCCATCTTGTTTTCGTTCTCCTTGATCTGCGCTCCAAGATCATTGATTTGTTTCTTTTGCCAAACATACCCTAGGCCAAGGCTGCAGGTTACGAGACAAATTAACACCGCCTTGAGCGCAGGCCCAAAACGTACCGACAGTTTTTTACGTTTTCGATTCATTGTTATACCCAAAAATTTAATCGCGTGGCACCACTCGAATAAAACGTTGCCCATTCGATTGAAACGGCACCGACATAGATCGACCCGTTCCTACCTGAGTACTCCCGACTGCTGACCAATTACTGCGGTCGTTAGAAGTTTGAACCACATAACGACTGCCGGGTTGGCTATTAAATCGAAGGCTCATTCGTCCGTTTTGCATTGAGACCTGTGATGGAACCGGCGTGTTACGCATCTGCTGTGCCTTAACTGTGCCGGTGTTTGCTGAACTTCGGATATTCGAAAATCGATTTTGCGCTGATGGTGTTGTGTTTCGATACGGCCCACTAACTGTTCCTCTGACAGCGCTTACAGGTGATCCTGAGCTCCGAAACCCGAATATTTGCCTTTGAGTCGTGTTCTGTCGTGACACTGTTCCCGATGAAAAATTTCCACGGTTTCCAGGAATAGAAGACATCCGCGTTTGAGTGTTATAAACCCCTCGATTTCTCGCGGTCGAGGATGTTACTGATCTTGAAATTGTTGGCGCACTTCGGATTGATGGTGCCGATCGGAGTGATCCCACACGCCTTGCCCCCGCATAACTTCGTGCCGTTGACTGCAGTGTACTTCTAGCGGCCTGTGTGGACGCTAGCGATGCAGCCGGTCGTCCTCCCGCCATCGGGGCTCCTCCACCGCGCGCCTGACCTGTGCTTGTGTTTCCCGATGCTCCAGATGTTGCGGGCGTGGTCGCATTCCGCGTAGCTGAACGTTGGATGATCAATGAGCGACTTACAGCACTTATTCTTCCTGAGCCTCCGACGCCACTTGTATGCATCCCAAAACCCGCCTGCCCACCGGATGGCTGGATGATTGTGGCTTGTTGGTTACTGGTTCCATTTACTACTTGGGCATTTACAGGTCGCGCAATTGCACCAGCCGAAGGCGGAGATACCACACGACCCACATTGCGCGTACTTTGTCGCGATGCTTGATTAACCGCATTTTTCGCTGCTCGGGCTGATGCCTGTGTTGTTCTCACTGCCTCCGAAATTTCGCTTTCATGTTTTACAATGACATTGCCTTCAGCTTGTTCTTTTTTTTCTTCCATGATCACACCACCGGGGCTTTTGACCTTTTTTCTTGCAGCAAGCACAACTTTGCTAGGCCCTTGTCCGCCCCCGTCAACATCAGTACCCAACGCCAAATCAACAACTGGATTCTTAGTCGAATATCGCCGCGCTTTTAACAACACACTCGTCGCGCTTATCACATCTACCCAGGCCACCATTAACATTCCGTTCCCATTTCCTGCAGTCGTAACCATGTTCTGCTTATTTAACACACGGGAATTGACACGAAACTCGGCGCCTCCTTTTAACATTCGTCCGTGGATTTCAATTCCGGATTTTGTATATGAACCGCAATCCCACGCGACCAACACACCATCCGCAGTCGAAGCCAGTGCCGGATTCACCTGATCGCCCCCCCCATATCGATTATGCAAACTTCGCGCGCCCAACGGTTGGCCTTGGTTTGTGAAATTTCTAGTGTAAATATCTTGGCCTAATCCCAGTCCGCTTTCATTAAGCTCTTCCCATGCAGCCGCGAATCCGCCATCCGCTGTTGAAACCACAACCGGGTTGGTGCACAGTGCCTGGCCGCCATCCATTCTGAATTCATTGCCGAGCAAGTTCCCTCGCTCGTCCATCGCTCTTCCCATGATTCGGCTTCGCATGAACGACACACTTACCTGATGCATTTCTTCACCAGTTCCTGCGCGGCCATATTGACCCGTTCCGGCCATCGCATGTTGTTTCCCCTGCTCAACTTCCCCAACCCATACGATCACAAACCTTCCATCTATCAGCGATGTGACAACCGGATTGAATTGGCTCCATTTTATACTTTGGTTTATTTGGATCTCCGGACCGGTTTTAATACCCTGTGCATTGAAACGACGGGCATACACCCCATCACCTGCGCCATCTTGATACTGACTTTCCCAAGTTACGCAAACTTCGCTCTTGTGATTCACAGCCACGGCAGGCCTATCCTGATTTCCCCGCGTGAAAGAGTTGACTACTTGAGTCGCGCCCATCGGACTCCCATTTTTATTTAGAAACCTCACAAAAACATTTCGGGATTTTCGGGGCCCCGCTTCC
>JAPKEI010000240.1 GCA_028872685.1 Verrucomicrobiota bacterium
TTCAAGCACTCGGAAAACCCGGGCCAGAACTTCGGGCCCAGGCGGCTGTGGATGCGCTGTCCTGCGATTGAGGGAAAGGTGACAAGCTCTGGCGGATCCAGGGACTTTATGTGCATCTGATCCTGCATCGCTTCAAGTAGAGTCATAGCAAAAGTTCAAGTAGAGTCTCAAGTAGAGCCTCGAGCAGAATAACCAGCAGAATCTCAAGGAGACTCAAGCAGAATCCTAAGCAGAATCTCAAGCAGAATCTCATTGAACGAATAACCCGTCCAAACCCAGAAGCCATCGAGAAAGGTTCATCAAGTCTTTAGTAACTGCTTGATTGGGCCCGTTTGGCCGTGACCGAATTTGTTCAGGCCGGTGTCTAGGGCACCGTAGTGCTCGATGGGGTTGCCATAGGCGTTGAGCAGTGTGGTGTAAAAGTTGCCGAGCGTGCTGTGACCGGGCTGGCCGTAGTTAGGCAGGCGGATGTATCGGCGCCGCAAATCGACGCGAGCGTTGTCTCCAGATAGAATTATAAAAGGATATTCCCACCCGTGACTGTGATGGGTTTCGCCACCGTCAGGGAAGTAGAAGATCATCGTGTTGTCGAACATTGTGCCATCGCCCTCGGGAACGCTCTTAAGACGCTTAACGATGCGATCGACGAGAGTCATGTGGTGCGTCCGGGCCAGTTCACGGATGGTCTCCGCCTTAAGACCGCCGATCACTTTATTGTGGCCTACGTCGTGCATGTTCACCTTCTCACCCTCGATACCGGGAATGCCGGTGTAGCGGTGGCCGAGTTCGTCGACGGTAAAAGCGACGACATTGGTGAGGCCTGAAATCAGTGCGCCGAGAAGCACTTCGGAATGCCCAACCTGCCGATCGAAAGTACTGACAGCAGGGTCGAGGTATTTTGCATCCAGTGTGGGTACATGACGTCGAATAGTCTCGGCCATGGCATCGATCTTAAGATTGCGTTCGCGGATGCTTTCCACGGAGTCAGCGTAATTTTGGACCTTGATTTTCTCTGCCCCGGCAAGCGGACTAGCGGTAGCGCCTTCGTTTCGTGCGACGAACTCCAGCACTTTTCGATCTAGTTGGTATTGGGTGCGAGCCTTGGGATCAGTGGAGACAGATTTGAAAAGTTCCTCCAACGCGATGCGCGGCGAGCCAAAAGCATAATTTGGTTGTTGCGGGCCACGGGCAGAAAAGCCGGTAGCGATGCCTTCAAGACTCCCGCGAGCATTGCCGCCACCATCCGGAAAACAGGCCAGCTCAATATGTTTGGCGGGCGATGGAAAGAGCTTGGCCAGCTCAAAATCAACGGTTGCCCACTTGATAGAACTAAGCCGCTCGTTAGCCTTGAACACGCCAAGTGATGAGCACCATGAATGATGGCCAGTGGTACACATCTTACCCGATAAGCCTTGAAGGATGGTAAGGTTTTCCTTGTGAAGAGCGAGGGGAGCAAGCCACTTAGGCAGATCGTGCCCTTCAAGATCGACGTCAATGGCCTCTTTTCGTTTCTCACGTTCCATCGTCTTGGCGTCGAGACTGGGCGGCACACATACGCGCGGCCACAGACCATTGCCCCGGTGCATGAAAATAAAACGCATCGGCGGCTTGCCGGAAGCCGCGGAAAGACTCGGCGCATTCATCAAGGCCAACGCACCGGCACTCATCAAGGACTGTTTGAGAAAATCTCTGCGGTTATTGATCATATTGCTATTCTATTTACGATACATAAATGAGTCCGAAGTTAACAGGGAAACTATCACAGCCTTAAAACTGCCGCCGCTTTTGACGTAGGCACGATCAGCATTAATCAAGGTTTGTGAATCAGAAACCATTTCATTACGGCCCATGTAAAAGCGAAAGGCGTGGCGGATAATCGACTGGCGCACACGTTCAGACTTTGCCAGACGATCAATAAGATCAAAGGGATCAGCAACTTCGCCATCAAGATTCGAGTTAGCAGTACCACGCAGCTCCCCTTGGGTGCTGACCGATTTCGTTTTATAGATATTGGAACCGTTCTTCTTCTTCGCCTTTGCAACAAGATGCTCTTCGTATTCCAAAGGCTCATCGGGTCGGTAACGGCCAAAGTCATCGAAGATTTCGAAGGGAAATCCGAGGGGGTTCATTTGTTGGTGGCATTTTCGGCATTCCGCTTTGTTGGTAACCGACTCGACGCGCTCCCTCAGTGTCTTATGCGGATCTTCGGGCACCTGAGCGTCAACGGTGATGGGCACGTCGGGGACCCGGCCAGCCAACAGTTTTTCACGTATCCAGCGACCGCGCTTGATAGGGTCGGTATGAAAATTAGAGGAGTGAGCGATGAGCCAAGCCGGATGAGTCAGCAATCCTTTGCGCTTAGAAATCTTAAAGGGTTGTTCGACAGGATAGTCCCAGAATTCGACTTCCCCTAACTCACCTTTGAAATTCTTATGCTCGACCCGTTCGTAACGACCGCGATGCGGGGTCGGCGGAAGGCTGTAGAAGGTCGAATGATGATAAGTGTAGCCATGACTGGTCGCGACGGTGGTAAAGGGCGTTCGTCCCTTCCCGATCGTATCGCTGAAGAAGTACATGAATCTCAAGAAAGTTCGCCTTTGATGCCCGCCTTCCGGAACCCAACGCCGCAAGGAGTCCTTGGTCTTAATAAATTCCATGTGCTCGGTGAGGACACCTTCCGGATTCTTTTTCCAATCAGTGCCCTTGAGCCTCTCGTAAGCTTCGGTCCATTCGGAAATAATTTTGCGGCCGGTCTCGTTGTCTTTGTCGTGATAAACGAAGAACTCTTCAGTGGTTAGGAGATTCTCGAAGACATTCTTATCATGCTGGAGATACCAATCCACAACGCGGTCGGCTTCCTTGATCAGGAACCCGGGGGTGCCGAGCGTGCCACGGCCGGGGTTCTGGTAGTAGCCGTCACTGCGCTCGATATCCTTGAATATTTTGGCCGCCTGCGGATAACCAAAGAATTCACGAAAGAAGCGAACCAGCTTTGGGTGCGAGGTTTCATGGGAGCGCATATTTTTACCGCTGATCTTATGGTCTACGGGCCCTTTGTAATAGTTTTCGTCGGCAAGGAGGCGTTCCACTTCGCGCCGGTAATCTTCTCTAGTTTCGAGACGACCGCCAGCAACCGCCAGGAGTAAACCAGGATCAGGACTTCGGTCACCAAGAGCGTAAGAGATCGCCATACTCGCTTCGTACGGTGTCAGCTTACGTCTACCGAACTCATCAGGATCACCTCCTCCGAATTCCAACCGATACAGAAAATCAGATTCCAATAAAACGGCGAACAGCATTTGCCTCAGCCCCTCAGCATTGCCCGCCAGCACAATTGACGCACGCAGTAGCTCAACGTATTTAGTGAGTTCCTCCTCCGTCGGCTTGCGCCGTAACACGCAGTCAAACTGCTCCTGAACCGACGCCGTCATTTCAGCATTTGTCGGTGATCCGTCCTTGAGGACAATCGTCTCGAAAGCAACTGGCGTCACTTTGGGATACCAACGATCCTTATTGCTTAAGCTATTGAGCAAGGATTCCTTTTCGCCCGTCTTAAGCCGGGCGGCAAAAATTTGTTTACCCGCAATCCATTTGGCGTTGGAGAGCATCACCAGCAGATGCCCGCCATCAAGCATCGTGACATCGTAATCCCGCACCCCCGAATGCTCTGGCAATATGAACGGGTTCTTCACCCCACTAAACTGGCGCGTTGCTAAGCCCGTTCGCTCGCGACCCTCCAACCGAAACACGTCCATCACCCGATCATGAAAAATCCGCGGACTCACCAACCACCGGCGCGCCGGCGAGAAAGGTTTATCCTTTACCTCGCCACAGAAGAGCTTCTCATGATCAACGTAATTACCGTAACTGGGGTAGCGCAGCTTATCCTCAAATTTGGAGGCATTGTGTTTTCCAAGCTCTGCGGATACCCATTGGTATAACTGCTGCCGTTCCGTATCGCTTGGCTGAGTCTTCTTTTTTCTGGGCGGCATCTCCTTGAGGTACAGTTGCTCCTGCATCTTGTCCAGAAGGTCCAACCTGTCTTTCAGGGCCAAGGTCGCCAGGTTATCCAACCGGATATCACCCTTCCTGGACTCACTATCATGACAGGAAAAACAATAGCTCTCCAGTAACTCAGTGGTCTTTGGGGAAATGGAAAAGGCGGTTTCTTTTTGCGCCGCAGAGGCGACATGAACCGCTACCGGGAAAATAAGCACTCCCAACCACAATTGACAGAAACTGTTTGCGCCCCACTTCATCTGCAAAACAGAATACAGACACAACGTAACAATTGCGATTTTATTGCTTCATTCAGTCAGTTCTGCCAACGCGGCGGCGATGTTCTTGAGGCTTTTTGGCCATTGATCAAAGGAGGTGCTCTTGGCACCAGGGATCCTGGGGACGGTAATGCCTTCAACCAGGGAATTCGCCGGTTGGGCATAAAGGAATTGAATCTTCTCTTGTCCGTAGGTGTGCGGGAGGCTCTTGGCGTAGGTCTCCAGTTCGTCCGCATAGTCTTTTGGATCCTCTCCGAGGTTGCTTTCCGACGGCACCCAGATCACACCCGCAACGCCCATGGGAGTCA
>JAPKEI010000241.1 GCA_028872685.1 Verrucomicrobiota bacterium
GGCGAATTTCTCGTCATTGGGCCGACGCATATCGTAGAGATCGCCGCTGTGCGCGAGATAACGCCCCGTGCCGGCCACGAACCATGTGCCCTTGGGCAAACCGGTGCGACCGCCCCAGCCCATTGTATACGGTCCGAGTTTGCCGGTTTTGAGATCGAACACCGCCGGCAACTGCGTGCCGCATGGCGCAATTAGTTTGCCGTCTACAACCGCAAGATAGCCCTGTGGCGAGAGGCCCATCACCTGCTCTATGCCGTGGTCGAGATTGGCCCCGGCAATTTTGTCCGTATCGCGATTAGTCCAAACCTTGCTGCCGGTTTTCGCATCCACCGCGCGAATGAAAATCCCTTCCTCCGGCCACAACCCCGCCGAGAAATAAATCACGCCTTCGTGCAAAACCACCCCGCCGCGCACAGGCCACATTGGGATCAGCCGCCGGTTGCCCAGCAAGTTGCGATCCTTGTGCCCATCCGGATGTCCGTAAACCTTCCATCGCAGTTTGCCCGTCGCCGCATTGAGGCAATACACGTGCCCGTCATCCGATCCAAACCAAACTTTGCCCTCCATCGCCACCGGTGCGAAGCGCACTGGACCGCCGGTGAAAAACCGCCAGCGCACTTTGCCGTTCGCGGTGTCCAGTGCCGTTACGGAATCGGTCACCATTGATGGCACGAAGAGCGTGTCGCCCATCACCACCGGTTCATACGTGGCATCGTACCGCAACCGCACCTCGCCCGGAAACGCCGGCGACGGCGCCGCAAACTCCCGCGACCACTGTAAATGCAATTTCACGGGCAACCCCTCCGGGGAGGATGCCCCGCGATTGGAGCCGAAGCGAAACTGTGGCCAATCCGTCGCACCGGCATTGATGGAAATAGTGAGAGCAAAGAAAAGCAATTGGAGCGTGCGCATGCCCGAAAGTATCAGCCCGCTTGACCCTTCTTGCAAGTGTCCATCTGAGATGGTTTTCAATGCGGAATTCGCAGAGAAAGTAATCCAATCCTGATTAAACCGCCAAGATGCAGAGACGTTCAGAATTGTTGAGTTTTGTTGTTATGGAATTGGCGACCATTCGATCCCACTTAAGATAGGGGGATGATTAGTGGCTGCACGGAGGGCAATTCGAATAGTGCCGTCAGGGGCAGCAATTATGAATTCACGCACGACTGACTGGAGGGGTGAGCCTGCGGTGGCGGCGATATCAAACTGGCGCTGGACGGTTTGGTCGTTTATCACGATGTCGAATAGGCGTGCGCGCGATGGCAATTCATCCGGTTCGAGGAAATGGAGGCGCACGCGATAGGCGCCCTTTTTCTCCAGCTTCAATTTCACGGACTTGACGCCGCGGAGGCCGGAGGCAGCGACCCATTTTAGGCCATCTCCATTTATTGCCGAGGAGTGCAGGCGGAAGGGCGCAGCATCGGCTGGCTCAATGGTAACGGGCGCATCCGCCGAGTCGCCACCGACCTTGGGGTGCTCCACCCACAGCTTACCATCTGGCGCACGCCGGTCACCGGGGGCGCCGAGGTTGATAGCGAGCTGACCGGGTTTGGCGCTGGCGCCAAAGGTCCAGTACTCCAGCTCGGGCATGTGGATGAGCGCGAGCGAGGTTTGCATTTGATAGGCGCAACTGCAGGTGCGGGTGTAATCGGGGGCGTTGAGAATACCGTTAGCTGGGATGAGGTTGGCGGTGCAGCTACTGCGAAAGCCGCCCCAGTTGCCGGTGCCACCGTCGTTGGTGAGGTCATAAAACCCCGCCGCGCCGGAGCGAAAGGTAAGCAGGTGTTCGCTGCCAATGGCAGTGTTGCAGCCGTAGTTGCGCTTGTATTTCCATCCGGTGGGTTTACCGGTTTTGATGTCCAATGCGAAGCCGCCGTTGCCGTTGGTGATGATCTTATCCTTCATTAAAAGGCACGGCCCGTTGTAACTGTCGCCGCGATTTTCCCAAAGCACTGCGCCGTCGCTTCCGCGCAGCGCGGTCATGCCTTTGCCGATCTCGTCGCCGGCGCGGTCGCGATAGGCACTGCCCGCTTGCAGCAATAAATCATGCGCGCTGGAGTAATTCAAAAATGTACCGAAAATATTCTTGTCCGTTTGCCAAGCGATCGCGCCGGTTTTGATGTCCAGCGCGAAAAGCGCGGGTTTGCCGGGGAGCTCAATGCCGCGTCGTGCGAGCGCCTTAATCTTCGCATCGGTAAGGCTGTCGATGGCGAACACCTTGCCGCCGCCGAGCGCGATGTTGTTGTGGCGAAAATTAAACTGCGCCGTGCGTGTCCATAGTTGTTTGCCGGTGGCGCGGTCGAACACCGCGAGGATGCGACTGCCCGAGGCGTAGCGCGCGAGCAACTGCTCCACCTTCGTGCCCGGCAATTCCTTTTGTCCCTTGGGTGGCAGGATGGCCACGGGCGCGGCGGCGGTGACGAGGAAATTTCCCCACACGCTCAACCATCCGAAATTCGCCGCGCCAGAGGGCGGCTTGAATTCGCGGCGCGTCTTGCCCGTGGCCGCATCCAGTTCCAGAATCGTTTTGCCGTAAACTACATAAACCGCGTCGGGCAGCGAAACATAATTGCTGCCAATCTCTCCCGCACCGGGGAAGTGGCCGGTGATGTTATAGTATTCCCCGACGCCCTTCAGCTCACGCTCCCACAACAGCCGACCGGTGTAGGCATCCACCGCGCGAATCATATCCGCCCCCTCGATGAACAGCCGCCCGCCGGCCACCTGCGGCGAGGGGCCGTGACCGTGGCGCGGGAGGATTTTGTCATTCGGCGGGCCGCCAAACCACAGCAGCCCCAGCGGCGCCTTCACGAGTTGATCCTTGCTCACCACTGATTGCCCTGCATCGCCGTATTGGTGAGACCAATCCGCCGCGCCCGGTAATGCGCCCGCGCGCGTAAAGAGCAAATCTCCGCCCACGCGCTGAATGGCACCGCCGGTGATTTTGGTTTTGTCCAGTTTGGACGGTGCGTTTTTAACGCACAACACACCGCCGTAAGGCCGCACGGCGCGGAAAATATTTTTAAGAGAAGCTTCCGTGAGATTGCTCGCAGCTTTGCTATTCACCATCACTACGTTTGCAAAATGTGGCTGCGCGGCGAAGGCGAGCGGTTTGGTGTGATGATGCACTGTGACGCGTTCTCCATAAAATCCAGCCGCCGTTAACAGTTCGCGCAGGCTTGAAGCCTTTGCGGCGTCGGCCTCCACCACCGTGAGGCGCAGCTCGGTTTGCCTCAGCAACTCATGAATCACGCCCACGTCTGCACCGCCTAAGAGCAACCCGTGACCGTGCGCATTTTCCGGCGAGTGAATCCAACTGTTCACTTTGGCCGCCGCTGCAGGGTTGACCGGTAGCTTGGCGCGCGGGGGGATCGGATGATGCTGCGTCTTTGTTTGCTTACTGCCAAAACAATGCAGCTGTCCATCAAGCGTGATGACGAACAAACGGTCATCAGCCGCCAGCACCGTCCACGTCTCACTATTTAGATCTGCCTGCGCTGTCGGCTTAGCTTTGCCTCGTTTTAAGTCAGCAATGTTGAAGAAGCCAATCGAGTCCTTGCCGCCTGCAACAACTTGTTGGTCGGCTTGCAGAAACACCTGAGAAAAACCGTCGGGCAGTTCTCCACTCCAGAGCCGGTCCGTCTTAAACTCTGTCTGAACAGTTTTTTTGCCTTTTCGGTCGGTGACTTCCTTGCTCGTGAGCTTGCCGGCCAACGTCTCCGCGGTGAGCTTGGCGCCATTTGCGTAGAGTACAAAATTCGACCCGACAAGTTGTGTGCGGATAGAACTCAATGATTTTCCCGATGTGTTTTGAAAACGCCCGCCATCCACGAAATAAAAATCACCGCCAGCCATCACTCGATGATGTCCGCGCTTCTTGTCGTATTTAAAATGCAAAAGCTTGCCGGTGTTGGCATCATACACCGCTGGTGTGGAGCGACCGCCCGGCACGATGAGATGTTCCCCTGCTAATACCAAATGCCCCTGTGGTGCTACTGTCGCAAATGAAGGCGCGCCGTGCGGCTGCACCGTGTAGTTCATGCCATCGCCGCTGTTGGTCCAGATGACTCGGCCGGTTTCGGCATCAAGGCAGTGGATAAAAATTCCCATGAAGGGCCAGATGCTGGCAGTGAACCAAATCTTCCCGTCGCGATAAACCGGACCACCGCGTGAAGGCCAAGTGGAGACCAGTCGTTCATTGCCAATCACCCAGCGCTCGGCGGGACCGCCGTTGAATTTCCAGCGCAGCGAACCATCGTCGGCGTTAAGGCAATAGAGATGGCCATCGTCCGAGCCGAACCACACGCGGCCCTTTGTGGCCACCGGCGCAAACCGAATCGGCGCTTCGGCAAAAAACCGCCAAAGCTGTTTGCCTGTCTTCGTGTCGTACGCCGTCAACGTGTCGTTGGCTGACGAGGGCACAAACAATTTCCCATTCGCCGCTACCGGTTCCGGCGCGAGGTCAAACTGCAATTTCGTTTGCGAAGCCGGCCAAGCGGGCGCGGCCTTGGGTAACTGTCGAGTCCATTGCAAGTGCAACTCCTCTGGTAAGGCATGCGGTGACACCGCTCCTCGCCC
>JAPKEI010000242.1 GCA_028872685.1 Verrucomicrobiota bacterium
AACCTCCGGATTCGAGGGCGCATTGGCCGCAGTTGTCGTGGCTGTGGGCGGGGGCGTCGCCGTGGTGATGATCAGTCTCACAACTGCCGGGCATGAGTCCCGCGCCGGACAATAGGCAATGCGAGGTGGCTGGCAGCCAAGCCGCCAGCACCATCAACGTCACAGTTGTCCGGAGCAATTTCACTGACTCTCTCATAGCACATTCGGCAGTTGGCCTCAAGACTTTAGGGGTTTTGCTTGTCTTTGGGCAATTTCACGTGAAAATCGAGGCACACATGAAACGGATTCTTTTTTTCTCATGGCTCCTCGTGGCGCTGAGTGTGCAAGCAGCTGGCAAACAATCGCGGCCGAATATTCTTTTTGCGTTTGCCGATGACTGGGGGCGGTACGCGAGCGCGTATGCGAAGGTGGACGGTCGGCCGTCGCCGAATGACGTCATCAAGACGCCGCACTTTGACCGTGTGGCGCGGGAGGGGGTTTTGTTTAAGAACGCGTTTGTGACGGCGCCCTCGTGCACGCCTTGCCGCAGTTCGCTTTTGAGCGGGCAGTATTTTTATCGCACGGGCCGGGCGGCGATTTTGCAGGGGGCGTTTTGGGATGCGAAGATTCCGAGCTACCCGCTGTTGCTGGCGGACGCGGGCTATCACATCGGCGAGACGTACAAGGTGTGGAGCCCCGGTACGCCGAATGATGCGCCGTATGGCGGTGGTAAGTTTCGTTTCGAGGGCAGTGGGCGGCGGTTCAACCAGTTTTCGCAAAACGTGACGCGTATGGTCGGCGGCGGTAAGAGCGTGCCGGCAGCCAAGCAGGTTTTATACGACGAGGTGATGGGCAACTTTGGGGCGTTCCTGAAGGCGCGGCCGAAGGATAATCCCTTCTGCTACTGGTTTGGTCCCACGCTAGTGCATCGCAAGTGGACCAAGGGCTCGGGGAAAAAACTCTGGGGCATCGACCCGGATTCATTGAAGGGCAAGCTGCCGGGGATGCTGCCGGACGTACCCATCGTGCGCGAGGATTTTGCGGATTATCTGGGCGAAGTGCAGGCGTTCGACGCGGCGCTCGGTTTGATTTTGGAAAAACTCAAAGCCATCGGCGAACTGGACAACACAGTCGTCGTTGTCAGCGGCGACCACGGTGCTCCAGGGTTTCCGGGCGGCAAGTGCAACCTGTACGATTTCGGCGTGGGCGTGCCATTGGCCGTGTGGTGGCCTGGCAAACCGGGGGGGCGTGTGGTTGAGGATTACGTGAACCTCATGGATCTCGCGCCGACCTTTCTCGAATTGGGCGGGGTCAAGCCGCCCAAGGTGATGACTGGCCGCAGTCTGGTTCCGGTTTTGCAATCCAAAGCCAACGGCATAGTTGATGCCAAACGCAACTGGGTGATCACCGGCCGCGAACGCCATGTGGCCCAAGCGCGTGAAGGGCTCCTGCCTTATCCGCAACGCGCACTGCGTACCCCCGATTATCTTTACATCATCAACTTCAAGCCGGACCGCTGGCCGATGGGCAACCCGTACAATCTTACTGATGACAAGGCACCGGACTACAACACGCTGGCCAACAATACCTTTGTAACCTATGGCGATCTGGATGCCAGCCCGACCAAGGCGTGGTTGATCGAACATCGCAATGAGGCTGAATGGAGATGGCACTACGACTACGCCTTCGGCAAACGTCCGCGCGAGGAATTGTTCATTTTAAAGGATGATCCGGATCAGTTGAAGAACGTGGCCAGCGAGGCCAAATATGCGGCCATTAAAAAGAAACTCAACGCGCAGCTCATGGCTGAACTGAAACGAACCAATGACCCGCGTGTGAAAGGTGATGGCAGTACCTTTGATAAGCCACCTTTTGTGGCTGAATTCAAGCGACCGCAGAGGAACAAGAACTCCAAACAAAAAAAAGAATGACATTTCCCGGGTTGAGAGGTAAAACTTTGCCATTGAAAATAGATTGGGAATCATGGAAATGAAAATCAGAAAACTTTTTGGATTGGGATTAATGGCAGTGGCGTTGATGGCTTCGCCAGTACGGGCGCAGGATGGCGCGCCGGACGCGAAACCGGAAGCGCGGACGGTGGCAGCTGTCAAAACGTTGAACACGGAAAAACAAGTGACCCTGCTTTACGTCAAAGGGATGACGTGACCGTCTTGCGCGATCGGCATCCGTGTGAAGCTGCGAAAACTGGATTTCATTGATACCAAACGATTTAAGCGTGGGGTGGATATGGATGTGAAAATGCAATTGCTGACCGTGGCACTCAAGAAAGAGGGGGAACATGATCCGCTTCTGATCAAGAAGGCCATTGATGATGCGGGCTACGATGCGGTGGAGTGGTATAGTTTGAAGAAAGAAAAACTGTTGTCGCATCCCTTCAAGCCAGCGGCCGAGAAAAAATAATCGGATGATCCGTAGGCTCATTTCGCCTTTTTCCATAGTCGTTGTGTTGGCGGGCTTTAGTGCTATGCGACTCGCGGCGGATGAGCCGATCATGAACATGATGCCGCGTTGGTCGGGCGGTTGGGGGTATCAGTTCGTTCACGAATACCGCCACGAAAGCGACCTGTTGCTGGGCCGCACCAAAAAGTACCCAGGCTTCACCGAGGATGTGCATCTGCTGCACATGCAGGGTGTGTACACTTGGGACAAATCTATCCGTCTCACCGCCAAGCTACCGTACGTGCTGGATGCGCGCCGCGAAATGCCTGATGGCTTGGGCGGTAAAAAAACTGAGTACGACAACGGCATTGGCGATCTAACACTGGCGTTGCCGTTAAAAAAATATTTCAACCTCGATGGCCGCAGCGGGTCGTGGACTTTTAAACCACTACTACAAGTGCCACTTGCGGGAGATGACGACTACGAAATTTACGACAACGAATGGGGTCACGGGCTTGGCCTCGGTTATGAATTTGAAACGGCGCGATTTCTTTTTTCTGTCCATACGGGCGGAATGTTTTTTCATAAAAACCAGCCTTTTGAATCTCATTCATCGCTGGATCTTGGTTACAATTTTTTCGCGTGGGACACCAACGGCACGCTGATGTGGGAAACGGATTTCCATTATGAGGATAACGGCTCTGAAACCCTCTCTGCCGGTCCTGCGCTATACTGGAACCTCAACGATACTGCTCACCTCAAGTTCGAGTGGAAGCACGATTTTTACGATCGCCAGGGCATACTCGACCACGGCAACGGCAGCACTTTCAAGTTTGGTATTGGGTTTGTCTTTTAGCCGGTTTGGGGCGAGGGTGCGTTGAGGCTATTTTGGCTGACGACAACGACGCATTGTTCGCCACGCCGGGCGAGGGTTTTTTTCGTCTTGCGGATACGGACCAGAAATTCGCGCTGCATTGGAAAAGCGGTTCGCTGAAATACACGAACTTCAAACCCATGGTCGAGGGCGGCACGGCGAAGTTGTTTTCGTGCTTCGATGAAAACCTCCGACGCACGGTCGTTTACAAAACCCTGCACGATCACCTGCGCGAAGACGAAATTGAGACGCAACGTTTCCTGCGCGAAGCCCGCGTCACCGCCAATATCGCCCATCCCGGCACCGTCCCTCTTTACGAGCTCGGCCGCGACCGCAACGGCTCGCTTTTCTTCACGATGAAGCGCGTGAACGGCCGCGACCTACGCAGTATCATTGAGTCCCTCAAAGCCGGCGACGAACGCACCGCCATCGCTTTCCCGCTTTCCGCGCAGGTGGACATTTTGATTTCCGTTTGCCAAACCGTCGCCTACGCGCATCGGCACGGCGTCATCCATCGCGACCTCAAACCGGCGAATATATTAGTCGGCGGTTTTGGTGAAGCATTGGTCATCGACTGGGGCCTCGCCAAAGTGTGGGGCGAACCCGAGCTGGCCACCGCCGAAATGGGTGCCGACGAAGACCCCGCCCTCACCCCCGTGGGCCGCCGCTATGGCACACCGCTTTACATGGCGCCTGAACTCGCCCGCGGCGATGCCCACATTGATGGACGCGTGGATGTCTTCAGCCTTGGAATTGTCCTCTACGAAATCCTAACCCATCAACCACTCCTTTCCGGGGAAACCGTCAGCGAGGTGACGAAAAAGCTCCTGAACGAACCTTTCCCAAAGCCCAGTGAAGCAGCGCCGGATCGTGATATCCCCGCAGCACTGGAGGCGATCTGCTGCAAGGCACTGGAGAAGGAGACCAAGAACCGCTTTCACGACGTGAATGAGATGATTGAGGAATTGCAGAACTACCGCGCGGCGTAGGACGGTACAAAAGAAGGAGGATTTTACAGTTGGCAGAGGGAGAGATGTGCTCTTGCCCGGCAATCCTTAACTTTTCCAGCAACTCATTGCCACTGGTCCGTCCATCCGCTAGGCTCGGCCGATGCATTCCCTATTGCGTTTTTGCTTTGTGTTGTCGTTGCTGGTTCAACCGGTGTTTTGGGTAGATGCCCAAAAGAAACCCAAAAAGCCAAGGGGTAATTCCAAGGATGGGCGTAATAAACAGACCGGCAAAAAGGCTGAGCCCAAGGATCCGGAGCTGGCCAAGTACGCCATCTTCGAGAAGAGCGCGCCACGGCCCGG